>JAMOUL010000031.1 GCA_027062035.1 Candidatus Aminicenantota bacterium
GCCCCCTCAAGCCCATAGGTCTTATAGATCCCAGAACCGGCAAGACCCCGTATGCAGTGGTTCAGCTGAGGCAGGATAATATTGCAGCTACCCTCTATAGTCTTGTGGGGTTTCAGACCAGATTAAGATGGGGGGAACAGAAAAGGGTTTTTTCCCTTATTCCGTGCCTTCACAGAGCAGAGTTCGTAAGGTACGGAGTTATGCATAGAAATACATATATAAATTCCCCGGCTATTCTTCTCGAAACTCTCCAGACAAGGAAAAGGGAGGATCTTTTCTTCGCAGGTCAGATCGTGGGGGTTGAAGGATACATGGAGTCCGCTGCTATGGGAATTATGGCTGGTATATTTGCTTCAAAGCTTATCCGGGGTGAAGAATTAAAACCCCCTCCTGTGACAACTGCCATCGGGTCTCTGCTTCATTATATATCCCATGCTGACTGGAAGGATTTTCAACCAATGAACTTTGTTTTCGGCTTGCTTCCTCCCCTTAAGAAGAAAATCAGGGATAAAAGGTCAAGAAGATACGCATACTATCAAAGAGCTATAGAAGAGCTTAAGGAATGGATGAAAATCCATTTAATATCAAACAAATGAGCTATCTTAATACTCCTAACCGATAAAGAAGATACGTGTAAGCCCCAAGCACGGGAATCAGTATCAATGTTCTTTCGAGGAAAAGTATAAGTAGATGTGAAAATTTTACCGGTATTTCCCTGAACATATCCATAATCATGGGGCCAACTGAAGAGAAGAATATGAGCTGGGATGTACTGAGTATGGCTATGAAGAACCTGGATAAAAGAGGAGCGTCCTTTACTGCAATTGTTGGGAGGTACATCTCGGCTATTTCCAGAACAGTAGCGATTGAAAGTTTCATGGGCTGGGGGAATCCTATCAGTTTATAAAGGGGATAAAAGGGAAGGGCAAGGTAATTAAAGATACTGGTATGCCTTGCAAGCAGAAGGGCTATTGTTCCCACTGACGCTATGGTGCTCAGGATAAGGGCAGCCAGGAATAGACCATCAATAAATCCTTTTATGAAAAGAGATAAAAGGGAAGGACTTTTTTCTGCTGTTAGAAGTGCCTGGTTTACGGCTTCCCTGAAAAGATGTCTTTTGATCTCTGCCTCGGGTATGGGTATGTTTACATAATCCTGAGGTATCTTTGAGGTTGGGGGAATTCGAACTATTATTGCTGCCGTAAGAAAAATTCCTATAAAATAACCCAGAAAGACCAGGGGGAAAAGATGAAGGATATTAAGGGTGGAAGCTACCACACCCACAAAACCTATGCTTACTGTAGAAAAGCACGTGGCTATGATGAAAGCTTCTCTTTTGGAATATCCTCCCTTCATAAAAACGTTTTTTGTGATATATAGTCCAACTGAATAACTTCCCACCCATGATGTTAAAATGTCCAGGGCTGATCTTCCGGGAATCTTATAAACGGGTTTCATCAGAGGCCTTGCAAGGGTGCCGATAAAATCCAGAGTTCCGGTACTGGTTAACATGTTTATAATTGAGGCACCAATAGGAATAATGATGGCTACAGAAGGTACAAGCAAACCCATCATAAATTTTTTCAAATCTCCCTCAAAGAGAAAGCGTGGTCCGTATCCTGTGAAGAAGGCGATGGCTATCAGGCCACCCAGAATTCTCAGTACATAAATAAAAATGGAAGTCCTGAATTTGCTGAACCTGTGGGTAAAGGGGGCAAAAATGGTCAAACCCACCCCGAGCAGTAAAAGCACTAAAGTGTAAATATCAACCTGTCGGGGGAAACTATTTCTTATCCATGAAACAGCTATATCAAAGGGAACGGTTAATTTCCCTCCATATTTGACCGGAAGGAAGAAAAAGAAAAACCCCAGAGTGAAAGGGAAGAGAAATTTAAACCATTTCTTTCTTTCCATATTTCATATGATATAAAATACCTTAGTTATGGGAAAATTTATTCTTTTACTGTTTATGGCACTTATTCCGCTGAAGGTATCCAATGGAGTCCCGGAAAGCCTGAAGGAGGTGGGGAAGCTTATTAATAAGATATACTGGGAGCAGAGTTGCGGATCCAGGTGTTCTGAGTATCTTTCCGAAATTGAGGCAGAGGAAACGAGAATGCTTTTCCAGCTAAACTTCGGTCCATTTAACAGGGTTACAGGAGAACCTTTGATAGAGGGGATAAAGGCTTTTCCAGGCCAGGGAAATTATCCTGAGGGAGTTACAGGGAAAGAACTTATTGCCTTTCTGGAAAAACACCCGGAACTGGAGGACGAAATAAAAAGTCCTTATATGGTGGTGGTCAGGGATAATGACGGTTTCAGGGCTATTCCCTATTCCGAAAAATTCTCGCTTCTTCTCAAGCAGATGAATAAAATATTATCTTCAACCCATACCGGAAATGAATCCCTGGATAAGTATTTGCATGCAAGGGCTAATGAGCTTTTGATCGACAAATATGAAGAGGGGGATAATCTCTGGTTAAAGATTAATAAGGGTCTTTCTGCTTACATCGGTCCCTGCATTGTGGAAGATCCCTTGCTCGGGACGAAAATGGCATATGGAGAAGTGGTTTTTACAATAGATACAGAATGGACAGAATGGGGAAAGAGAGTTTCAGCTTTTCTTCCAGAAATTCAAAGAAGATTGCCTGTGCAGGAGCTTCAAAGTACCAGGGCAGGCAAGTATCCAGGGCTTCAGGTAGCAGATCTTAAATTTGCCGCCGGAGTTCTCAGGGTTCCTCCTGTTGCCAATTTTGTGATTTTGCCCCCCGAGATTCCTGAGCTTTCTAAAAAAATATTCTTTAAAAATATAATGTTTCAAAAGTATGAAAAGACAATCTCAAAGGTGGGAGAGAAGTTTATACATGGCTGGAAGACGGATAAAAAAGGGTGGTTTTCCTTTGTGATTATTCATGATATTTTCCATTATATCGGTACTTTTAAAACCCCCGGTGGCGGAATTACCCGGGAAAAACCGGGGAAAAAGAGGTATTTTATTTTAGAAGAAATTAAAGCCGATGCTTCTGCAGTATATTTTGCCGGGTTGCTTTCCAGAAGGGGAATGATAAGTAAAGATGTTGACAATTTCTGGAAAAATTATCTGGCTCACCTTGTATATTATGCAGCAAGAAGAGAAAGGGCTGCTATATCAGAAATTAACTATCTTCTACTTGAAGGTGGAATTAGATTGAGAAATGATGGTAAAATAGAAATTCTTGAAGATTTCAGAAAGGCACTGGGTAGTATGTTGAAAAAATCTCTTGAAGCACAAATTTCCGGGGGAAAAAACGAACTGCTGGGATATCAGAAACTTCCCTTTGGTTTCGAAGAAACCCTGAAAGAATATTCTGATTTTGATTTCTATATGGAAAATGATATAAAATAAACAATTATAAAAGGAGGAAGAGATATGAAGAAGACCTTACTACTCATCCTGGTTTTTGCTCTTGTTTTTCCGCTTTTTGCAGTAAATGCTAATAAGCTTTACGTTCAGGGAATAACAGCCCAGGATCCTGCTAAAAAGATCCAGCTTCTTGAGAAGTGGCTATCCCTGTTCGGGAATGAGAAGAAACACGCGGACAAACTTCCTTATGTGTATCTTGGTCTTTATGACGCTTCATTAAGATTGAAGAGATGTGACAAGATAGTACTTTATGGAGTAAAAGCCATTGAGTTTGCAAAGAGTGACCTTGATAAGCCATTTATTTATGCAAGGATGGCGGATTGTTATAGAAAGCAGAAGAAGTGCGATAAAGCTATAGAGAATTTCAGCGCTTCAATTGCAATCCTTAAAAAGATACTTGCCAATCCTCCCAAGAACCTTCGCATTAGCAAATATAAACTCCTTCTTGCGGACGATTTGCGGTTGAAGGGATTTTGTGCCTTTAATCTCGGGAAGACGGACCAGGGGATGAAGGACATGTACGAAGCTGCAAAGATATATTCCCAGTTTGGTCCAAGGGGTAAAAAGAGGGCAAATTTACTTATGAGGTTCCTTTTTGAAGAAGGGAAAAAATACTTCCAGAAGGGTGACTATAATACAGCAAACAAACTTGTATGTGGTGTAACTTCCAAACTCGATAGTTATGAAACCTATGTCCTCTGTGCTGTTACCTTTGAGAAACTTGGTGTTAACGGAGACAAAACTACCCCGCTTTATATAAAGGCCTATAATAAAAAGAAAAATGGTGCTCTGGCATATAAAATAGGAAGATATTATCTTACCAAATGCCTGGGCAAGGACAAGAAGTCCATTAAGGACCCGAAAAGTGCAGAGCTTGCAATGAATTACCTTGCAGATGCAGTTGTGCTTCTTAAGGGAAATGGAAAGCAGAAGGTTCTATATGATAGCGCTTATAAGCTTCTCACCGGGCTTTATAAAATAAAATACTTCAAAGCAAAGGAAAAGCCCACCCTGGAATCGATACTGGCAGATGCAAGGGAAAGGGTTGGGAAATAAATTAACCTTAGAAGAAGCTAAAAAAGAAATAGAGAAGCTCCGCGAGGAGATTCGTTACCACGAGTATAAGTACTATGTAGAGGCACAACCGGAAATCTCAGACTACGAATTTGATATGCTCATGAAAAGGCTGGAGGAACTGGAAGCCCAGTTCCCCCAGCTTATAACACCCGATTCTCCCACCCAGAGAGTAGGCGAGAAACCACTGGAGGGTTTTCCCACCGCCCGTCATGATCCACCCATGCTTTCACTGGAAAACGTTTATTCCTATGAAGAGTTTCTTGAATTTCACAATAGAGTTCTGAAAGCTCTTCCCGGAGAGAAGGTCGAATATGTGGTGGAGATGAAAATCGACGGGGTGAGCATAGCAGTCCAGTACGAGAACGGTGTTTATTCCCGTGCAATTACAAGGGGAGATGGGTTTCAGGGTGATGTGGTTACGGAAAATATTAAGACGATAAGAAGTCTTCCCCTGAGGATAAAGGAAAAGCGTTTTGTGGAGGTAAGAGGCGAAGTCTATATGCCCAAGGATGCCTTTGAGAGATTAAACAGGGAAAGGGAAGAAAAGGGGGAACCCCTATTTGCCAATCCAAGGAATGCAACTGCAGGTACAATAAGGCTTCTTGACCCGCGGGAAGTGGCCCGCAGGCATCTTGATATTTTTTTCTACTATATATTTATAGAAAGGGATTATCCAAGGGCTACCCATTGGGAAAATTTACAGCTTATTAAAGAGCTTGGACTCAAAAGAAACGAACTGGTGTGGTTTTGCCGTAGCCCTGAAGATGTGCTTAAGATCTGGGATGAATGGAAGGATAAGAGGGAAGATCTTCCGTACGAAGTGGATGGGCTTGTAGTGAAGGTAAACTCCATAGATCAACAGAAACGTCTTGGAGCGACGGCAAAATTTCCTCGTTGGGCAATTGCCTTTAAGTTTCCTGCCAAACAGGCAGTAACACAGATTGTGGATATTGAGCTTAATGTAGGAAGAACCGGTGCAGTGACTCCCGTGGCTATTTTAAAGCCAGTTCAACTTGCAGGAACCACTGTATCAAGGGCTACCCTTCACAATGAGGAAGAGATCAGAAGAAAGGATATAAGAATAGGTGACTGGGTGGTTATAGAGAAGGGAGGAGACATTATTCCCAAGGTTGTTTCGGTTGTAAAATCAAGGAGAACCGGTAAGGAAAAGCCCTTTGTAATGCCCAGGAAGTGTCCTGTGTGCGGCTCTGAGCTTTACAGGCCTCCTGGTGAAGTTATATGGCGTTGTCCCAATGCCGCATGTCCTGCCAAGATCAGAGAATCCATACTTCATTTTGTGTCCAGAAATGCGATGAACATAGAACATATAGGGGAATCTCTGGTGGATCAGCTGTTGAAGAATGGGCTTATAAAGGATCCGGCGGACCTTTATTATCTGAAGAAGGAAGATCTGATGAACCTTGAGCGTATGGGACCAAAGAGCGCTCAAAACGTACTGGATGAGATTGAACGCAGTAAATCCAACGACCTCTGGAGACTTATACATGCACTGGGAATAAGATATGTTGGAGAAAAAACAGCAAAATTGCTTGAGGAACATTTTGAGAGTCTGGATGATCTTATGAAGGCTGATTATAACAAACTGATAACTATTCCAGAGATCGGATACAAGGTGGCTGATAGTATTGTTCACTTTTTCAGGGATGAGCACAATCTGAAGATTATAGAAAAACTCAGGAAGGCAGGGGTGAATTTCCGCAGGCTTAAAGATGTGGAGGAGGGCGAAAAGCCACTGGCTGGTAAAACCTTTGTGTTTACCGGGGAACTGGACAGTTTTACCAGATCCGAAGCTTCAGCTATAGTGGAAAGCCTGGGGGGGAAGGTAAGCTCTTCTGTTTCCAGAAAAACGGATTTTGTGGTTGTGGGAAAGAATCCGGGCTCAAAGTATCAGAAAGCCATACAGTTAGGTGTTAAGACCCTGAATGAAGAGGAATTTCTTCAGCTTCTCAGGGAGAGCGGATATAGTATCTGAAGAATTAGATTTGAGCTTTTCTGTAGCCCAGATGGTGAAGAAATTCTCTGTCAGGTTTTCCAGAAAAGAGGTGCGAGTAGTTTCCTGTATCAGAGCTCCCAAAGCCTTTTACTGATGGCTTAAGTTTTCTCTCAAGGATTTTTACAAGTGTCTTTTCTTCCAGCTCTCCTATCCATGCTTCTAATGGTATTGCCTTCTGCAGTAAATAGTCTATGTGCCAGTGCAATCGTTTTTCTCTGATAAAGTGTCTTCTTATCCTGGATAGGCTACCTGAACCGACGTAGGTATACTGGCCTTCTGGAAACTTAAAGGTACCCAGAGCCCCAATTTTTATGGTTGAGTTTTCAGGAAGATTTAAAATAAGTATATAGGAGCTCAAAACTTTATGGATTTTCCGCTACCTGCCCTTTCCACTTCGAAATAATCAGCAAAAATTTTGAAGGCTTTATCACCTGTGCAGTGGGAAGGATAAGCCTTTACAACCCCTGCATTTTTAAGCTGTTCAGCAACTTTCCTTATTGTTTCGAGCGATGAAGAGAATAGATGAAATCCCCCCAGTACCCACAGTGGTTTTCCGAATTTTTCCGATGCCAGTCTGGCGAAATTTTCAATTCCAGGATGGGAGCAACCTGCTAAAATTAACACAGCTTCCCCGTTCTCTACTGCAAGAAACTGTTCTGGAACAGGTTCTTTTAGCTCTGGTCCTATCCATATGTTTTCCCTGATTTTTCTCCAGCCGTTTCCCCTGAAAACTTTTACCCCCTTTCTTTCAAGTTCCTCCTGAAATTTTTTACTGAAGCCTTCACCAACGTATACCTCTAAATCAGGGTTTTTATTGGCCAGTGAGAGTAAACCTCCTGTATGGTCCCAGTGAGGATGGGATATAACAACCTGTTTTATTTCTTCAGGCTCAACAATCCGAAGAAGATTCTGTAAAAAAATGTCCGGATCAGAGCCTGTATCGAAAAGCAAATCTCTATCTACAAGTGCTGAAAATCCCCATCCTGCTCCCCATCCCTTTCCGGCAGGATAGTTATCAAATATGACTCTAATTTCCATATTATTACCATACAGGAGTTATGGGTTTTCCACCGGAAAGTACGGCAATTATATTATCGGCTGCGAGGTTGGCCATGGCCAGGCGTGTTTCAGTTGTGGCACTGCCGATATGTGGCAGAAGGACAACGTTTTTAAGTTTTAGAAGTTTGGGGTTAATATTGGGCTCTCCTCTATAGACATCAAATCCAGCTCCGAAGAGGCTCCCCTTCTCCAGCCTTTCTATAAGAGCATCTTCATCCACCACAGCACCTCTTGCTGTATTTATTAAAATGGCGCCCTCTTTTATTTTGTAAATTCTTTCTCTGTTTATTAAATTATTGGTTTCAGGGGTAAGGGGGGTATGGATGGTTATTATATGACTTGTCTGTAATAGTTCATCCAGGTCCATAAATCTTGCAGAGAGTTTCTTCTCCTCGTCCGGACTCAATCTCTGTCTTTTGTTATAAACAATTTCCAGTCCGAATCCCCTCGCTCTTCTTGCAACTGCCTTTCCTATTCTGCCCATACCAACAATTCCTATTCTTTTTCCGTTGAGTTCCATACCGAGGAAAAGTCCTGCTTCCCATCCCTTAAATTTTCCAGCTCTTGTAAAGCTGTCGGCTTCCACTATTCTCCTTGCCACCGCAAGAATTAACGCCCAGGTAAGGTCAGCGGTAGCTTCGGTGAGGAGATCGGGGGTATTAGTTACATAGATACCCTTGCTCTTCGCGTACTCCACATCTATATTATCGTATCCCACTGCGTAATTGGAGATTATTTTTAGTTTGGGAGCAGAATCAATAACCTCCCTGTCGATGGGGTCCCGGAGGAAGCACAGAATAGCGTCCTTGTCTCTGATTTTCCTTATAATTTCGTCCTTACCTTCTGCTCCTATTTCCATTTCAAAATGGTTTTTTAATTTTTCGTGAACTTCCGGGAAAAGTTCGTGGGTTAAAAGCACTTTATATTTCACTGCAATACCTCCTTGCAGAAATTATTGCCGAAATTAAACCTATACCCCCATTCAACACAAAAACTGTGATAACTTCTCCACCGGATAAAGAATGTACAGGCAGAGCAGAGAGAAGGGAGTTTTTTGTGATAAGAAGCATTCCCTCAAACAAAAGATAGCCCACTGCTGCCCCGGATATTCCAAAGCCAGTTCCGAATACAACAAAGGGAAAGAAGATAAAGCCCCTTGCAGCTCCAAGGAGACTTAGAAGATAGACTTCTTCCCTTCTTGATGAAATATGAAGGGCTACCAGGTTACCGATTATTATGGCAGATGCGAGGAGAAAAATGATGGTGAGAATTGCACCCAGAGATTCAGCCAGTGATGTATATTTTTCGAGGGATCTGGCTATTTCCTTCTGATATACGACCTGTGATACTCCCCTTATTTTAGAAATCTTTTTCACCAATTCATCTATGGGTTGAGGACCACCACGGAATTTGACAAGGAAGTTTGCGGAGAAGGGATTTTCTTTGCCCAGTGATGTTGCTATTTCAGGAAAAAATCTGGAAAATTCCTTTTTTGCCTCTTCCTTTGATACAAAATGCACATATTCTATCTGGGGTATTGAAATAATGGTTTGCTTTATTCTATTAATTTCCTCTTCCTGCAATTTTTCCTGTAAAAACACTCTTGCTGTCATCCCCTTTCCAAGTTTTTTTATAGTTACCCTTGCATTGTCCCGTATTATAAGAAACCAGCAGAGAAACAATACCGAAAAGGATACAATAATAAGCGGGAAAATTAGCTCCGAGTAGTTACCGAATCTTCCGTTTAGAAAGATCCTTATTCCATAAAACAGTTTTCTCATATTATTTTCTTTATTTTTCCATATGTAAGATATATAACCTTTTTAGCAAATTCTTCTATAAGTGCTCTATCATGGGTTGCAACAATCACGGTAGTTCCCTTCATGTTTATTCTCTGGAGAATTTTCATTATTTTTCTTGAGAGAAAGGGATCAAGATTGCCAGTGGGTTCATCCGCCAGTAATAGATCGGGACTCCCTGCTATTGCCCTTGCTATAGCTACCCTCTGTTGTTCTCCTCCGGAGAGGGCATTGGGGAATTCCCTGGCTTTATGTATTATTTCGAGTTCCTTGAGGGCAGATGTAACTCTCTGATAGGTTTCCTGCTTTCCTCCTCCTCTTACTATAAGAGGAAGGGCCACGTTTTCAAATACCGTAAGATAGGGAATCAATCTGAAATCCTGAAATATAATCCCCAGTTTTCTCCGGAACAGGTGCAATTTGCTCCGGGGAATTCTGGAAATGTCCGTGCCCTCAAATAAAATTTTTCCTCTGCTTAAAGATTCCTCTCTTGTTATGAGTTTTATAATAGTGGTTTTACCGGCTCCGGAGGGGCCTGTTATAAAAAGAAATTCTCCCTTTTCCACCGAGAAATTGATGTCGGATAAAGCAAAATATGGGGGAGTGTAAGATTTGTAGACCCCATAAAAGCTAAGCATCAGCTACTTTCAAGGAACTTCAGGATTTCCTCTTTTATGCCCGTGGGGTCAAGTTTGTAATAGGACAATAATTCCATCGCTGTTCCTGATCTTCCGAAAACATCCTTCATACCATGAATTTTCATTTTAACTGGATAATGCTGTGAAAGGTATTCCGCAATGGCGGAACCAAGTCCCCCTATCACAGAATGTTCTTCAACCGTAAAAACCTTTCCGGTTTTTTCCGCTGATTTTTTAATGGTTTCTCCGTCCAGGGGTTTTATGGAAGGTGAATTTATAATTTCAATGGAAATCCCATCCTTTTCAAGCTCTTCGGCCGCCTGCAAAAGACCGTATACGGTAATTCCCACTCCCACGGCTGTTAAGTCTTTTCCTTCCCTGATTATCTGGGCCCTTCCTATTTCAAAGTCATGCTTTTCGTCAAAGATCACAGGGAATTTTGCCCTGGAAAGTCTTATATAAACAGGGCCTTCTGTTTCAAAAGCCTTTCTTACCACAACCTTTGTTTCATAATAATCCGCAGGGCAGAGTACTCTCATATTCGGTAAAACCCGCATTATTGCAAAATCTTCCAGCATCTGGTGTGTGGCTCCATCCTCTCCTACCGTTACTCCACCGTGACTTGCGACTATCTTAACATTGACGTTGGCGTATGCAATGGACTGGCGGATCTGTTCCCATGCCCTTCCTGTTGCAAATATTGCAAAGGTAGAAACTACAGGTCTTTTCCCTCCTATGGCAAGTCCGGCTGCTGTGGACATGAGATCCTGTTCTGAAACACCCACATTGAAAAATCTTTCAGGGAATTTCGCACCGAAGCGTGCGGTTCTGGTGGAAGAGGATAAATCTGCATCAAGAACCACCATATCCCTGTATTTTTCCCCGAGTTCAAGTAAAACCTCACCATAGGCGTCTCTTAGATGTCTGTACTCAAACTCCTTCATTTTCAATCTCCTTCTCCTGTTCTTCCAGTTCCTTAAGGGCAGCTTTCATTTCCTCTTCAGAGGGTGGTACCCCGTGAAATTTTACCTTCCCCTCCATAAAGGAAATTCCCTTTCCCTTGACTGTGTGTGCAATAATCACTGCGGGTTTTCCCTTAACACTATCTGCCCATTCAAGGGCTTCTATTATCTGGTAATAGTCATGCCCATTTATTTCCCTGGTTTCCCATCCAAAGGCTTTCCACTTTTCTACAACCGGAGCCACTTCCTTTACGTTGCTTACAGGTCCATCTATCTGTAGACCATTATAATCTATTATGGCTGTAAGATTGTCAAGTTTATAATGGGACGCTGTCATTGCAGCTTCCCAGATCTGGCCTTCCTGAAGTTCTCCATCCCCGATGAGTACGTAAACCTTTCTCGGAGATTTATCCAGTTTAAAGGCCAGAGCCACCCCATTCGCAACTGATAATCCCTGACCCAGGGAGCCGGTTGACATTTCCACTCCGGGTGTCATCAGCCTGTCCGGGTGTCCCTGCAGATGGGAGCGAAGTTTTCTAAAATCCTTGAGTTCTTCTACAGGGAAGAACCCGGCTTCTGCCAGGGCTGCATAGAGTACAGGAGAGGCGTGACCCTTACTAAGTATAAATATGTCCCTCTCCTTCCACTGAGGATCTTCTGGTTTGAGCCTCATTTTTTTAAAGAAAAGAACAGTAAGTATATCAGCAGCCGAGAGGGAACCTCCCGGATGGCCTGACTTTGCGAGCCCTGTCATTGTTACTATGTGCTTTCTTATTCTAATGGCACATTTCTTGAGCTTTCTTATTTCCTCTTCACTTATCATTTTCAAGGACCTCCACGAGAATTTTATTTACAAGCTTTGGATTTGCCTTTCCTCTGGTTTCTTTCATTACCTGCCCAACAAAGAAGCCCATAAGACCCTTTTTGCCCTTTCTATATTTTTCCACCTTGTCGGGATTCTGAGCAATTACACGGTCTATAATTTTTCGCAGGCTCTCTTCGTCGCTTATCTGAACAAGTCCCTTTTCCTCAATTATGATGGAAGGGGATTTTCCTGTTCTTGCCATATCTTCAAGGACTTCTTTAGCTTTCAAGCGAGAAAGTTTGCCCTGGTCCACAAAGGTCAGCAGTTCTGCAAGCGCCTCCGACGAAACCATTAGATTTTCCTTCCAGAGCTTTAAAACTTCAGTTTTTATCCAGTTAGCAAGGTCTCTGGGATTATTGTATAGTTTTAAAGTTTCTTCAAAGAAATCCCCTATTTCCTTTTCCGCGCACAGAACAGATGCTGTCTCTTCATCCAGTCCAAATTCTCTCATAAATCTTTCTTCCCTCTGCCAGTGAAGTTCAGGAATAGATGATTTTATCTCTTCCAGGAATGAATTATCAAGTATTAATGGAGGGAGATCCGGTTCGGGAAAGTATCTGTAATCGTGAGCTTCTTCCTTGCTTCTCATCGGGAAAGTTTCTCCCCTTTTGCTATCGAACCCTCTCGTTTCCTGTACGATCCTTTTACCTTCTTTAAGGAGTTTTTCCTGTCTTTTGATTTCATAATTGAGTGCCTTTGCCAGGAATCTGAAAGAATTCAGGTTTTTAACCTCTGTTTTGGTCCCAAGTTCAGAGCTTCCCTCTGGTTTTAGAGAAAGGTTGGCATCACAGCGCATGTTACCCTTTTCCATGTCCGCATCGGATACTCCTGTGTATATGGCTATTTTTCTCAGGGCATGTAGAAATTCCACTGCCTCTTCGGGGGACGAAATGTCAGGTTCTGTTACAATTTCTGCAAGGGGGACGCCGCAGCGATTGAAATCTATCAGAGTTCCATTTTCTGTATGAATGGATTTCCCGGAGTCCTCCTCTATGTGCAATCTTTTTATACGAATTTTCTTCCCGTTTTTCAGCTGGATGTACCCATCCTCAGCCAGTGGTTTTTTATACTGGGTAATTTGATAACCCTTGGGAAGGTCCGGATAAAAATAGTTCTTTCTTGCAAAATAGGATTCTTTATTGATTCTACAATTGAGTGCCAGAGCAAGTTTTGTTGCCAGTTTAACAGCTTCCCAGTTTAGAACTGGCAGTGTCCCGGGGTGGCCCAGGCATACCGGACAAATATTTGTATTTGGGGGATCTCCATAACTGTTTTTACAGGAGCAGAACATCTTTGAGTTTGTCTGGAGCTGAATGTGAATTTCTAAACCTATGGTTGGTTCAAACATTTGGAGAAAATTATAGCATTGAAAAATGGTTTAGTGGAAACTATAATATCATTTCACTATGAAGTTTTACTTAAATATTGCCAAGTTTATAGCCGGAGGAATAAATCCCTTAACCGGTCCAGTAAAGATTCAGTGGGAACTCACCTATAAGTGTAACCTCAGGTGCCGTCATTGTCATCTCTGGAAGATAAAAGATGAAGAGAGGTTGCCGCTGAAGAGGATTAAAGAAGTTCTTGAGGAATTGAGGGAGATGGGTGGGAAGTATGTTTCCTTTTCCGGAGGAGAACTTTTTTTGCTCAAGGAATCCTTCGAAATTCTTGCCCATGCTAAATCCCTTGGATTTAAGGTGGCTGCGAATTCCAACGGCTGGCTGATTAACGAGAAAAATGCAGAGAAGCTCGCCCGGACCAGGATAGATACCATATTCTTCTCCCTGGATGGGCCAAGGGAGATCCATGATTGGATAAGAGGTGTTGACGGAGCCTGGGAAAGGGTACTTGCTGCTATCGAAAATGTTAAGAGAGCAGGTGAAAGACCAAAGGTTTTCGTGAATATAACATTAAATAAGAAGAACCTGCCCTATCTTTACGAGACCGTAAAACTTGCGGTGGAGAAGGGTGTGGATGGTATAACCACGGAGCCTGTTCATAGTATTGATAAGTATTCGCCGGAGGATGATCTTGGACTGGGAAAGGAGGAAATACCACTTCTTGAAGAACAGTTATCCCTGGTCCTGAAGGATTTTCCGTCCTATCTTCCTCATTTTCATGATTATTTAAAAATGTTTCCCAGGTTTATAGAGGATCCGGAAAAGGTTAAGAGGAGCTTTCGCTGTATAGCTTCTTATCTTTCGGTGCAGATTCATCCCAATGGGGATGTTCATCCGTGCCCTGTAGCCTTTAGAAAAATAGGTAATCTTGCTGAGAAAAATTTCCGCGAGATCTGGTTCAGCAGGGATGCAGAGCAACTAAGAAGAGACATAAAGGCAGGAAATCATCCTCCTTGCTGGTTTACGTGTGTGGGTCCTGCCAATATGTATCTTAGTTACGTCAGCAAGGGAAAGGTTTTTAAACTCCTTTCCCCGGCGTTTTTAAAATACGTATTCAGGGAAAAGATATGAGACACTTGATACATCTGGCTAAGCTTTATTATCACTACAGAAAAAGGAGCCTTAAAGTTCCAACCCCTCCCACTCGAATATGGCTGGAGCCTACCAATGCGTGCAATTTAAGATGCATAATGTGTCCAAATGGAACCGATTACAATGCTCTTCAGAGAGGGATGATGGAGTGGGATCTCTTCGAAGAGCTTATATCTCAGATAAAGGAATTTGCTTACGATGTAAACCTTTTTCACAGAGGTGAAAGCCTGCTTCATCCCAGATTTGTCGATATGGTTAAGATTACTGCAGAAGCAGGCCTGCGTCCACGACTTCACACCAATGCAACGATTCTTGATGAGAAGTATTCCAGAGAGATTATAAAGGCTGGATTGGATTTTATATCCTTTTCCTTTGACGGATATGACAAGGAAACATACGAAAGGGTAAGGGTTGGAGCTAACTTTGAGGAGGTCCTCGGGAATATAATAAAATTCCTTGAAATAAAAAAGGAGCTTGGCACAGGAAAGCCATATACCATAATTGAGGTTATGGAGGTTTTGAAGGGAAGTGAGGAGGAACTTGCAAAAAAGAGGGATGAGTTTAGAGCAAAATTCAATGATTTACCGCTGGAAAAATTTATCGTCAGGCGA
Source organism: Candidatus Aminicenantota bacterium (assembly GCA_027062035.1). Taxonomy (GTDB): domain Bacteria; phylum Acidobacteriota; class Aminicenantia; order S016-38; family S016-38; genus S016-38. The sequence continues at coordinate 14,918 of JAMOUL010000031.1, forward strand.
ATTCACAATTGGGCCGGACTTTACGATATAAACAGAAAGGGAAAATTGAATTATGTTCCCTGCACCTTTCCCTTTTATTCCATGACCATTTTTTACGATGGTAAGGTTCCTGCGTGTCCCCAGGATTTCTTTGGGGAGATAATAATCGGGGATGCTACCAGGGATAGACTCCTTGATATATGGAACGGTGAAAATATGAAGGCAATGAGAAAAAGTTTCGCCAGTGAGAATAACGAAAAACACCCGAGGTGTCAAAAATGCGATATGATATACAGGGAGACCTTTTTGGGAATTCCTAAAAGTTATTTAAAATTTTTCATAAGGGAGAACATATGAGGTTTATAGCGGATCTTCACATTCATTCGCGATACTCAAGGGCCACTTCAAAGGATATGGATCTTCCGGTTATTGCTGCATGGGCAAAGCTCAAGGGAATCAAGGTCGTGGGAACTGGAGATTTTACCCATCCTGACTGGTTTTTTAGAATAAAGACCCTCCTGGCCCCCAGGGGAAATGGACTCTTTACCCTTAAGGACCCTCCCAGAAATCCTTTTCCCTTTAATTTTAGTGTGGAGACAGAGGATGTATATTTCATGCTTAGCTCCGAAGTTAGCCTTATTTATTCTAAGGGGGATAAGGTAAGAAAAATACATGTGGTCCTGCTTGCGGAGAGTCTTGATGATGTGGAAAGACTTAACAGTGTCCTGGCAGCAAAGGGCAACCTGCAGGCGGATGGAAGACCCACCTTTGGCATGGATATGAGGGAACTTATTGAAATAGTTCTCAAGCATGCCCCCTCTACGGCAATAATACCCGCTCATATATGGACCCCATGGTTTTCTCTCTTTGGGGCCAACTCCGGTTTTGATTCCATAGAGGAGTGCTGTGGCGATCTTGCAGAGCATATTGTGGCACTTGAAACAGGATTGAGTTCCGATCCTCCTATGAACTGGAGGCTTTCAGAACTGGACAGATACACCCTTGTTTCCAACTCCGATGCCCATTCTCCTGCAAATATTGGAAGGGAGGCCAATCTATTTGATACAGAGCTCAGCTTTCAGGGTATAGTGAACGCAATAAAAACCAGAAAGGGCTTTCTGAAGACGGTGGAGTTTTTCCCGGAGGAGGGAAAATATCATTATGATGGCCATAGAAATTGCGGAATAAGACTTTCACCAAAAGAAGCTATAAAACTTAACAATATCTGTCCCAAATGTGGAAGAAAACTTACAATTGGTGTGGCCCATAGAGTGGAGGAGCTGGCAGACAGAGATGAGGGCGCCAGGCCGGAGGGTGCAATTGATTATATGCATCTTTTTCCGTTGCAGGAGATCATAGCCAAGGCAGAGGGAAAAACCAAGCACTCCAAACTCATAGTTGAAAAGTATTTTTCGGCAATAAATCTTTTTGGAGATGAGTTCAAAATTCTGATGGACGTTCCGGTGGAAGAGCTTAAAAGAACTCTTGGAGAAAGGGTTTCCACAGGGATTGACAACATGAGAAGGGGCAAAGTGAGGGTTGAGCCAGGTTATGACGGCGTATATGGTATTATAGACCCCTTTGTTGAAGAAAATAAAGAAGAAGGCACCCAGCAAAGCCTATTTTAAGGAGGAGAAATGGAGAGAACGCTGGCTATAATTAAACCTGAGATCCTGAAGAAAGGTCTGGCAGGGAAGATCATATCAAGGATAGAGGATGAAGGAATTAAAATTATAGCCCTTAAAATGGTGCGTCTCACAAAGGAACAGGCGGGAAGATTTTATTATGTACACAGGGGCAAATTTTTTTACGAAGAACTTACAGAATACATGTCGTCAGGCCCAATTATAGTTATGGTGCTATCAGGCGAAAATGTGATAGAAAGATGGAGGAGTATAATGGGGGCCACG
>JAMOUL010000032.1 GCA_027062035.1 Candidatus Aminicenantota bacterium
ATTGCTATTAGTCCCCACCAGGTTTTAAAGTATATCCCAAGGCCTGTGATTATTAAACCCAGGATTATTCTTATAATACTGTCAGTTTTTCCTATATTCTTCTTCATATTTTCCTCCTAAATAGCGCTACTTTAAATGTAACTCAAATAATTACAATTGTCAACAAAAGCACAGATATATGGATTTTTAAGGAGGACCTTCTTTCGTTTGATGTGTAGTGGGTTTATGTGACCTCAGGATGTGGATTTCATCTGTTCAAGAGCTTCCTTTATTTTTTCGTTGGGGGTTGTTCCTTCAAACTTTTTAATTATATTGAGATCCTTGTCAAGGAGAAACAGGGTTGGAACCCCCCTTATTTTGCTTACTTCATTTATGCAGGGTCTCAATTCCAGAGTTCTGTATATGGGAAAGTTGGGTTTTAGTTCTTTAAGATAGTTATTAAAATAATCCTCATTTGTGTCAAGGGAAACGGCTATAAAGTTAATTTCGTCTCCCAGCTCTGTGTATAATTCCTTTATATTGGGGAGTTCGTTTCTGCAGTGGGGGCAGGTGCTTCTCCAGAAAATAAGCAGTGAAGTTTTGCCCTTAAAGTCGGCAAGGGTATAGGTTTTGCCATCCAGGGATTTAAAAGTTATTTTCTGGCACTTCTCCGGAACCGATGCAGCATTTACCATGGGAGCAATAACGAGAAAGAGAAGTGCGATTGCTGCAATCATTAGAATCAATGCGGTTTTTTTCATTATTCACCTCCTTTATTATTGTGGAAATTATAAATAAATTTAATAAAGAAAATCAAAAAAGTATTCCCCGGGTCTTTCGGGTTTGAGGGGGGATAACCCCCCTCTTAAACTCAGTTGGTTGCCTTTTTGCTCAGATAGATTTTCTTTAAAAGGTCCAGAAGTATCAGGCCACCGCCGATGATCATAAGGCCGTCAGGGATAATCCTGATCTTTGCCCAGCCCATAACCGGAGCAAGTGCCTCCCTGGTTCTTGCAAAGTAATAGCCTACGTCGTGGGCAAGTTGTGCCTGTTTGAAACCTATTATGGCTGTGGGAATGGCAAAAAGAACAACTCCTATGGTGAGCAGCCAGAATCCCCATTTGCTCAGTTTTTCACTCCAGACCAATCCCTTTGCTGAAGCGTTGGATCTCGCCACAAGGTAAAGGAAAGCAATGGATATATAACCAAAGGCTCCCAGCAGAGCAACATGGGCATGGGGCATTATAAGATAAGTTCCGTGGGCATAGTAGTCTATGGTCGGGGTATTAATTACCATTCCGAAGAATCCTGCTCCAAGCCAGTTAAGAAAAGCAGAGCCTGCGAGCCACATAAATGGTACGGTAAAGGCAAACCCCTGTTGAGAAGCCACTCGTTCCCGCTGGTGTTTCCATGCCTCTATCATCATGATTACAAGGGGAAGAGGTTCAAGTGCAGAGAATATTCCTCCTACTGCTATCCAGTACTGATCAAGACCCTGCCACCAGTAATGGTGACCAACACCCAGCACACCTGTCATCATTATCAGGAAGATTTCGAAGAGCATAATCCTTTCCGCCGTTTTTCTTGAAATAAGACCAATGACCACAGAAAGGTAAGCCAGAGCCCCGGCTGCAAAGAGTTCGAAGGTGAGTTCCACCCACAGATGAACAACCCACCACCTGTAATAATCACCCACAGTGAAGTTTGGCATGATTTTGGTAAGGGGCATCATCCCGGCAATGTAGAGTGTGGCAATTCCAAAGGCAGACCATATAATTACTCCGAGCATTACGCTGTTTTCTTTGGCCTTTCTTATGAGGCTGAAGACCAGGAGGAACCATAGAACCAGTCCAAGAACGAGAGCAATATCCCATATTCTTCCGAGATTCAGGAATTCTCTTCCTTCATTGCCCAGCCAGAACCATATGTTTCTCAGCTGGCCTGTTGCACCGAGGTAAATTCCTGCAATTCCACCCAGGCCCACGACAACAAGAGCCACCCATAGAACATCAACCAGCCATGGGAATTTGAGGTCTTCACCGGCAACAAGTGGTGCAATCAGCAATCCACCAACGAGCCAGCCAATGGCGATCCAGAGGATGGCAAGATTTATGTGAATTGCCCTCATAGCATTGAAGGGTAGAATGCTTTGAGAGAAAACAAAATCACTTACCGGGTCAGAGTAAAGATGGGCAAGATATCCTCCTATTATCAACTGGACAAAGAACAACAGCGCAACAATTGGTACGTATTTAAGAAGTTTAAGCTGGGAGGGGAACAGCCTGGTTATTTCAAGGGGCTTTTCCAGAGGTTCGTCTTTCTTTAAAAGGTATTCATAGGCTAAAAAGATTACCAGAATTGTGAATGTCCACAGCAGGAGAAATTCCCAGAGGGAGTAATAGTGATTGGTCCAGGAGGAACGCTGGTCAACGAGAGGTTCCGGGGGCCAATCATTGGACCAGGTTCTGTTTGTTCCCGGCCTCAAAGAGGATTGCACGAGCTGAGACCAATCGATAAAGGCAGCTATTTTAATTGCCTCCTCTGGTTTTATTACCTTTCCACGCCAGGCCCTTTCTCTGTCACCGTTAACAAGAAAATTAACCAGATATTCTCTGTTCCTTTTGAATGCCTCTGCTGATGCATCAGTATATGTGACCCCCTCCTCTCTCAATTGCGTTTCTTCGCGGATGTCCTGTTTTACCCTTTCCTTGATGGCTCCAATTTCGATTTTCGTTAATTCACTTCGAGGTTTGTTGAAAAGTTTTCGCGCGTAGTATTCGTACAGAAATTCGGCTCTTTTGTGGAAGAATTCGGTGGAGAAATCCGGGCCCAGGTATGCTCCCATACCCAGGATGGTTCCGTAATCCATAAGATCAAATTCCTGAAAGTACGCCTTGCCCTGAACAACATCGTCATAAGTGTAAAGCACCTCTCCTGAAGCGGATTTTACCACCCTGGGTATGGGTGGCACTTCCTTCGCCAGATTGGCGGTAAACACGATCAGGGCAGTCACCATAATTATGGCGACAAACCAGAACCCAACATACAAGCCTTTCCGGCTCATAAACCTGTCAAGAATGGATTGTTTCATTTATCCTCCTTTTTCAGTCTAATAGCCTTTTTTCTCCCTCAAGTTCTTTAATATGGGTTATATCCTGGGTAACCTCTATGCAGCCCAGGTAATTCCCCTTTCTATCCCTTACAGGAAAATATCGTATATAAACGTATTTTCCCTGAAAGTCTATCCAGAATTCTGCCACTTCCCTTTTGCCTGATTTAAACTCATCAAGGATTTTATTTACCATATGAACTGACTTCTGGGGATGGCAGAGCTGGACCTTCCTTCCTATAATAGCCTCGGTTCTTATGAAGATTCGCTCAGGCGCATCATTAAAATATTTCACAGTATCATCTCTGTCAATAAAGGTAATATCAACAGGAATTGTATCGAGTATGGCCTTCAGTTCCTCTATTTTCAGCTCTCCGGTTGGGAAGCGAATAATACCTTCGGATATGGACTCCCTTTCTTCCAGGACTTCTTCTTCCCTTTTGTCGATTGCTCTGTGATATGTATATCCGATTTCATCAAATCCCTTTTTTATTTTTTCCCATTCACTGGCGGTTATTAACTTTAATGCGGTGGGGAATAAAATGTTATTCTCCTTAAAGAAATGGCTGGTGAGGGTATCAAACAGCCGGGAAGCGGCTATGGACAGTTTTCTATGAAGTTCTTCAGAGCTTTTAAAGTTTTTATCTTCTACTGTGGAGTATATTTCGCCTTTTATTGCCCTTATCTGGTCGTGTTCCATCCACATTATCTGTGGAGGCTGGGTTACCCCATGCTTTTCGATGTAGGGAAACAGCACGTTTTCTTCCCGGTGATAATGATTCTCCGATTCCTTTAATTCCTGAACCATGGAAAAAATCCTATCAAAATTATCGGAAATTTGCAAGTTTTCCGAGAGATTTTTCAATTCCTGAGCTTTTTCCAGGAAAATCCTGTGTTCCTCCATGAGAATAGCGATTGGATGATCAGGTGGAAGCGAGGTTTCTTCCCTTAGTGATTCTCTAAAGACCTGAAGATGAACCTCACAGAGTTTTTGAATTTCCCATGGGGGTATTCCTTCGTTTATCAGT
>JAMOUL010000033.1 GCA_027062035.1 Candidatus Aminicenantota bacterium
AGTTTTGTAAGGTTCCTGACTGAAAAATATTTCTATCAACCTTTCCATGTCCCTTTTGAACTTTTCCTCCTGGGTGGCAGTATATCCCTCTGCAATGAAGGCCAGATCCACCTTTTTGTGAGGGTCTCCATTGTATAAAAATTTATACACTTTTACGTCTTTTGATAAATCTTCATCTACAATGGTTATGTCCTCTGGATCAATAACTGTTGTAAATATCTGGCGCAAAATGTTATCTTTACCTCTGAGTTCAATTGTAAGTTGTATTTTCCTTTTAGGGTATGGGATAAGGACGGTTTCATGGTAGGTTCTTTTAATACCCTTTAAAGCATCATCTGTGGTTTTGTATTCAGCAAAGTACGTATTATAACCCCTGGAGAAGATCATCAGATTGGTGGCAAGATCAAACACCTTAACGTAGTACTGACCATTATTGAAGGTATCCATAAGATTGGTAGTGCTTCCTGCCCATATCCCCTGCCTGTAGATTCTATCTATAGAGATCCATTCCTCCTTTGCATCGCCAGTATGATAGTAATCGATACGCATGGTTTTGTTGATAAAGTATTTTTCGAAATCCGGGGAGCTCTGAGAAAATAATACCGGCGAAATTAATATTAGAAGTAATATTGCAGAAATTTTTCTTATCATCCTTTACCTCCTTTTTGCAGCTCCAGTTAATCTATATCACAGCAGGGGGCGGTGGTCAATAAAAGAGGGTTATTTCCTGCAGATTACAACAAAGTCCTTTGATTCAGGTCCCAGCGAGCCTTCATGAAAATCCCCAAAGATAGTAACCAGTGTGAGGTCGGACCTGGCTATTAAATGCTCCAGTTCATAGCGGAAGAAGTATCTCATCTGAAAGTTCCATTCTCTTCTAACTATCTTTCCCTCCTCCTCTTCCCATTCGAACTTCATAGTACCATAGGTGATCTGCTTGATGGGGTCAGAGCTTGCGGATACCGTTCTTTTTAGAAGCTTTCCATTTTCGTATTCACCTTCAAAATCCTGCACTTCGTTTAAGCCTTTGTACAGCATCTCGAGATCCGGTACATATAAGTCGAAGATAAACATGCTTCCAGGGCGCATGTGTTTATAAACCGAGTTGAGAGCTTTTAGCTGGTCCTCAACCTGGATTAAGTGTGAAAACATTCTGAAGGGTGCGATAATGAGATTGAACTCCATGGGTAGATTGAGGACCTTAACATCCTGAACCTCGACCCTGTGGTGATGTTTTTTATTCAGTTTTTTCTTCAGGCTTTGTATCATGTGAACACTATTATCAACGCCGTAGATGTCGATACCTTCCTCAATAGCTCTGAGGAAAATTCTTCCGGTACCCACACCTAACTCCAGAACAGGTCCCTCTGTTTCCCTCATTTTTTTAAGATAATATTTCACGTCTTCACCTGAAGTTACTTTTTCGTAAATTACATCGTAGAACCTGGCTACGAAATCAGGATATTCCCTTTGAGCTGTCATTTAATTCTCCTCCCAAAAAATGTGGTGTAATTATACTCTCCAGTTGGACAATAAAAAAGGAGATTTAAATCAGGGTTATGTTCCTCTTATAATCGTCTCGCCGATCTTCCATATAAAGTCCTTTTTCCTGGAGAGAATTCCCTTCAGAATAAAAGCTCCTTCCTTCTCTTCAGTATTAAAGGCCCTGGCTATAATACCCTTTTCTCCCACAGCCCACACTTCTGAGTATTTTTTCATGGGATCTGTTAACATAAACCCCAGGAGGGAATAATTTTCCCGGTTTTTTATTTCCTCCATTGATTTAATGATTTCTTTTTTTAGCTCCTTAAGTTGTGAAAAGTCGGCAGTTATAATTTGGCCTATTCCCACTTTTTTTCTTCCGAAAACATATTCTTTAAAATCTCTTTTTATAATTTCTTCTGGAGAGAGACCTTCTATACGAGAAGCTGCCTTAAGAAGTTCTCTGGAGAGGTTTTCCGGATTTATTCCAGCTATAGAAGATAACCTCTTTGCGATCCTTTTATCCTTAGGTGTGGTGGTGGAGAGGGTAAGGTTCATTGTATCAGAAATTATTCCGCTAAGAAGAATTCCGGCGATTTCCTTTGAAATTTGAACTTTTTTCTGGAAGAAGAAGCTCGCAATTATAGTGGAAGTGCTTCCTATGGGTTCCACATAAAAGTATATGGGTCGGAGCGTGGAAATATCGCCTATTCTGTGGTGGTCTATAACCTCAAGGATTTCAGCTTCTTCTATACCGTCTACAGCCTGAGAGCCTTCATTATGGTCCACAAGTATGACCTTTTTTCTCTTTATGTTTATAAGATCCGTTCTGGTTATGATGCCAATGGTTCTACCCTCATAATCCAGAGCTATTGCCCCTCTTATCCTTGAAATTAGGACCTTTTCCTTCACTTCCTCCATCGGTTCATCGAGAAAGACCGTGGGAAACTCCTCTATCATAAGGCTTCTGGCAGGTAGCGATAGGTCGATCAACTTTGCGGTTGTATAAGTATCGTAATGGGTGGAGATGAGCAATGTGCCCACTTTCTGTGCTTCCTGAAGAAGATCTGATGGAATTTCTACCCCTCCGGTGAGGATGATAGCTTCTACCGGAATACCCAATCCCATCTTTATGAGGTCATAGCGGTCTCCAACAAGGAGAATATCATTCTTTCCCATGGATTTTTGCAGGGATTCCGGCCTTCTTGCCCCTATAAATATCTTTCCATCCAGAATTTTCTTTCCCCTGGAATTCGCTATAACTCTACCGTTTAGAACCCTGCATAGCATCATAACGTCCACAGGATTTTTGCTCAGATCCCTCCTACCAATGGATTCTACAAGATTCCTGGCTATTCTGGACTGGGGCACTATTCCAAGGGGTTTTCCCTCTTCATTTATTACTGGAATCAACCTTATCTCAAATTCCTTCATCAGGTCTATAACTTCCTTCACAGATGAGTTTGGAGTGGCAGAAACCGGAGGACTTAACTGCAAGTCCTTTACCATCAAGCGGAAAGTTTCAACAAGTTCAGGTTCTTCTACCTGAAACTTATCCAGCACGAACTTTGTTTCACTGTTTAATTCCCCGGCTCTTCCAGCGATGTACAAATTTTCCCTGTCGGTGCTGTTTTTGAAAACAGCATACCCTATAGCAGAGCACACCGAATCAGTATCTGGATTACGGTGTCCAACTATAACAATTTTTTCCATGAAAAAATTATAATTCACAGACTTCTGTGATAAAAGCGATGTCGACGATGCTCTTTTCTATTTAAAGAAACAGAAATTTCAGATGTTCGGGCACTGCAGTTTTATTATAGCTCCCTGTGTAAGGGGTTTTTGTCGCTTTTATAAAGGCGTTCACTTTATGGTAAGTTGTCATTGAGACGAGAAGTGTGGTCATTTTTTCGAACCTGAAGGCAACCTTTGCTGCGTTGAGCTCATATTCTTCTGAAAACTTTGATCTCCACGGATTTTCCCGGTTGAATTTCGAAGTTTGCCATCCATCCAGGTGAAATTTGAAAAAGGATCGATGGGCTTTCATGCCGATGAGGGTTATTCCCTTCTGGTAAGCTTTAATTAATAACTCATATCCCTTCCTGTCAAGGGCAGCCCAGAAGGGGAATAGTATCAGATTCATTTCAGGGTGTTTTAAGGCTTCTTCAATGAGTTCCTCCCGGTTCTGATGAAAGCTGAATCCAAGGTATTTAACCTTTCCCTCCCTTCTGGCTTCGTTGAAAAATTCATAAAGGTCGGGCCTGCTGAGTCTTTTAATGTTCTTAATGTTGTGGGCCATAATAACGTCCACGTGATCTGTCTTGAGCCTTTTTAAGGATTCATTCAGACTTTGATGAAACGCTTCCTTCCAGTTGTCCTTTTTCCAGGCCCTGGGGTCTAATTTGGTGACCAGGAACACCCTGTTCCTCTTCTTCTTCATCACCTGTCCGATGACCTCCTCACTTCTACCACGCTGGTAGGTGTGGGCTGTATCTATATAATTTATTCCCTGCTCAATGGCATAATCCACAATGTCAGGGGTAAGCTGCCTTGTGCTTCCAAAGCCAATTATGGACACCTCTTTGCCAATGCCATTTAACTTTCTATATGGAATTTTAATTTCCATTGAAAAG
>JAMOUL010000034.1 GCA_027062035.1 Candidatus Aminicenantota bacterium
TCTTCAGCCATCATAAGGCCACCTATAGAAAGAAATAAAATTAATAAGACCGCGAATTTTCTTTTCATATTACCCTCCTTCTGCATCTCTAATTAAATTTTACGTTCAGAAAAGAAAAAGGTTAATTTCAATAAAAAACTTTTTAGTTTTCTGCTAAATCAATCGGGTTAATTTAACCAATTTTCACATTAATTATTAGATGTACAAAGCGTACCCGGTTAAATAGATTTTACACCTTTCCGCTCATGTTAGAATTGCACTGTGAGAAAAAGATTACAAAAAATAATTGCTGAAGCAGGAATATGCTCCAGAAGAAAAGCCGAAGAACTGATAAAGGCAGGAAAGGTTACAGTAAACGGAAAACCCGCAGAACTCGGAGACAAGGCAGATCCTGAAAGGGATGAAATCCTTGTGGAAGGAAAACCAATTAAAATTCCGGAGAAGGTATATATAATGCTAAATAAACCAGCTGGATACGTCAGCTCCACAAAGTCCCAGTTCGGGGAAAAAACCGTAATGCAACTTCTGAAAGGCCTGAGGGTCAGGGTCTTCCCTGTGGGACGCCTGGACGTTGACACAGAAGGACTTCTTCTCCTTACCAACGACGGGGACTTCGCCAACAGGGTGATGCACCCGAGGTATGAAATAAGAAAAACCTATTTTGTTGTACTGGATGGAGAACTTGCAGAATCAGACTTCGAAAAATTAAAACGGGGAATATTAATAGATGGTAAAAGGGTAAAGATCGACCTCATAGAAAAAAGAGGTAAAAACAAATACAGGCTGGTTATCCACGAAGGAATGAAAAGGGTGGTAAAGAGACTGTTTGCAGCCCTTGGGTTCAGAGTAAAATACCTTTTCAGGGATAAAATAGGAAATCTTTCTCTCCATGGTTTACCCAGGGGAAAATGGAAGAGGCTTTCCAAACGGGAGTTGAGGCTAATCTTTTCCGAGAATCTTTCTGATTCTTTCAAGAAGTCTTAAATAAAGAGCAGGATCACGACTGACTTCAAGGTGTTTCTTTATTACCTCTTCGTCTCCCCTTTTCCAGGGTCCGGTTATGGCTTTACTCAAATCAAACTCAAAGCTTCCCCTCAAAGCAGCTTCTGCAAGTTTCAAATATGCCTCACGGGGAATTTTGAGTTCATCTGCAATTTCCATGGAGAAGGAAAGAAGGGCAAGAAGCAAACCTGAGGAATAAACCGCCCCGAGATGATACAGTTCCTTTTTTGACGGTGCAGGAAAGGGGAGAAAACCAAGGTCCTTAGCAAAATCAAACAGCCATTCAGGACCCTCGATAGCCACATATGAACCCCTTACGTTCTCCAGGGAAAATTCAAATTCTATAAAAGGAAAAAGAGGATGAAATACGCCGGTCTGCGCTCCCTTTGCCTCCAGGGCTTCAAGAACTTCTCTTCCCAGGCTACCACTACAGTGAATAAATGTCATATTTCCATATGGAAGAGAAAGGGAAGAGAGGTCGCCGGCAACCTGGCCTATTTTGCTATCTGGAACAGAAATAATTACAACATCCGCTTCCCCTACAGCACCGGGCTCCAGCAGTCTTCCCGTTCCTATTCTGGAAAGAGCATCTTCAGCCCTTGAAGGACGTCTGGAAAAGCCCCCCAGGAATTGATGGGGACTTTCAGATATAAGCCTGGCAAGCACACTCCCCACCCTGCCCAGGCCTATTATTGCTATTTTTCTCCGAAAATCTTCAGCCAAGCGTCTATCTCCTGAGGTGTTGGATTCCAATCGGGTTTTTCATTCTTCCCTTCCTTTACCGAAGAAACCATCCTGAGAAAGTCCCTGGATCTCATCCACTTTATATGGCGCTTCTTTGCCTCTTCTATCAGTTCCCTATCTGATGTTACAACAACCATTCCAGGCCCCATACACCTTTTAATAACATCATCGGCGCTTTCTCCGTATTTGGGAAAGAGAACCATGAAATTCTTTGGAGAAAGCTCCATTCTGGCAGGGTACGGCTCCGGAGCCCCATCAAAAACGAGCACTATTCTCTTCTTCGTAAGACGATGAAACCTGAGAAGTTTTCTTATAATAAAATCCCGGCTTTCCTGAGACCCTATTGTAAGATTAGGGGAAACCCCTATTAAATTATTTCCATCTACCAGATAAGGCATTAAAGTTCGTAACTTTCCCCGGGCTTAAGAATTATAACCTCAGCCCTGTTCCCCACAAGACGTTTAAACTCCTCCGGGTCTGCCTGAATTGGAGGCCATGTATTGTAATGCATCGGGATTACCCTCTTTGTTCTGGTATATTCCACCGCCCTGGCAGCCTGAACAATATCCATAGTGTAGCGGCTTCCTATAGGAAGAAAACTTAGATCAGGAGTATAAAGATCTCCGATGATCTCCATATCCTTCGTAAGCCCGGTATCCCCTGCATGATAGATCCTTTTACCATCAAGGGTTATTACATACCCACATGGATGCCCTGAGTAACTGGAATGGGTGGCAAAAACCATGGTGAATTTAGCACCCTTAACCTCAATGGTACCACCTATGTTCATTCCCTCTGCGGTTAACCCCTCCTGTCCGGCTTTAACTGCAATTTCATGCATGGCCACAATCACTGCATTGTCCCTTCTGGCAAGGGTAAAGGCGTCAGAAATGTGATCTTCGTGATCATGGGTAATCGCAATCACATCAAGTTCAGGCACATCCTTAACCCTGAGAGCCGCAGCCGGATTTCCTTCCAGGAAGGGGTCCACTGCTATTTTGATCGAACCCTCTATCAAAACCGATGCATGACCGAGCCATGTTATTTTCATCCTTCACCTCCTTAAAAAATTTTATCACTTTAAGGGATTATAAGGTAAAATTGTAATATGAATTTTAAGGAAGCTGAAGCAAGGTATGCAAAACTCAAGAAGGATTATGATGAGGGTCTTATTACCCTGGACGAATTCAAGGCCCAGGTAAAAAATCTAATTGTAAAAGACGAATATGGAAACATCTGGAGCATAGGTCTACGCACAGGAAAGTGGTACAAAAAGGTGGGAGATCAGTGGAAACAGGAGGAACCCTCTTACAAAACCCAAACTCTGGACCTGGAAAAGTTGATCCCGAGGGAAGAAGAAGATAGAGTAATCTGTCCAAAGTGCGGCAAAGAAGTCCCTTCTTACTTCGTTTTCTGCCCTTACTGCGGAGCACGTATCAGGGATGAAGAAGGCGAAGCTATGGAAAGGGAATATATAATGAGAAGGATCGCTCCCTTCTCCATGGCTCTTGTAATGGGAGGTCTTGGAATACTGATAGGAGTAATACTCGGAGCATTTGCAGAAGCTCTTGCTCCTTCCCTGCTTACCCGACTGGGATTGAGCTTTCCCACCCTGGGTACACTCTGGAAATCCTTCCTGTACTCCATAATGACCGGCTTTTTCTCATTCTTTCTCTTCTTCCTCGTGGGCTTTGTAATGGCTCTCATAATAAATCTTATCCTTTCCGTGTTCGGAGGACTGAAGTTTTATCTAACTTGACAAAAATCCTGCCTTTGAGTAAAATTTTATTTCGTAAGCGGGAGTGGCTCAGTGGTAGAGCATGACCTTGCCAAGGTCGGGGTCGCGGGTTCGAATCCCGTCTCCCGCTTTTTTTATTTATGGCGGCGTAGCCAAGCGGTAAGGCAGCGGTCTGCAAAACCGTTATTCGCCGGTTCGAATCCGGCCGCCGCCTCACCTTCCCCTTGAAAATAGCAATTACCGGAAAACCAGGAACCGGAAAAACGACTCTGATAAAAAGAATTTTTAGTGAACTGAGCTCCAGAAACGTTTCTGTCTCAGGTTTCTATACAGAAGAACTCAGGGAAAAGGGTCAAAGAATCGGATTTGATATAGTTATGTTAAATAAAGAAGTTCGGCTTCCCCTTGCAAGGAAAGAAATGGGTAAACCGAGGATAGGAAAATACAGGGTCTTTATAGAAAATATAGAAAAAGCTCTAAAACTTATAAAACCTGCGGACCTATACATAATTGACGAAGTTGGAAAAATGGAACTTTTAAGTCCCTCCTTTAAATCCTACATTCTAAATCTCCTTGAGGAAAAGAATTACATCATAACCTACGGTTTGGGAATAGATGAAAACATTAGAAAATCCATAGAAGAAAAAAGCAGGGTTTTTGTTCTCAATTCTGAAAACAGGGAATATTTATTTAATGAAATACTCTTACGGCTCAATATCGGGTAAGCCAAGGAGAAAAAGTTTGAATTTTCAAAAAAAATTGAAATTTTTAATATAATTTCCTACTCTTTAAATGTAGTGGGAGAAAAAATTGCAAAGAAAAATAACCCCGGAAAAAAAGAAGATTTTTTGTGCTTTCAGGGAAAAAATTCCATCCTGAGCCCTGAATGTCCGGACAAGCTGTGCTACATATTGGGGCTCACTATATATAAATTTACACAAAACCTGATCCTGTTCAGAGTTCGACAATAGATCCAAAAATCACCTTCTCTATGTAATAAGGGCGGGTGACCTGAACGGGAAAATTTTAAAGGGAGGTAACGAAACATGAAAAAGTTCCTTTTCATTATCTTAATAGGAGCTTTTTTGCTTGTCGGCTGTGGTAAAAACAAGCCAATCTCCGAATACCCTAAAGAAGTTAAAATCGAGGTGACTTCTAATCCTTCAGGAAAAAGTTTTACCGGAGGTTACGGTAACAAAAAAAACCATGTTTCTGTAGGACCTGACTTAACTCCTCAAACATATATTACCCAGCTTGAAGATGAATGGGACATCGTAATCTGTACATTCGCAAAGGATGAACCTGGCACATGGGAGCTTACGGTGAAGATTTACGTGGATGGAGAATTGAAAAAGCAGGCCTCTAATTCGGCAGAATCCGGTATAATAGCTTTCACGATAACAGGAAACGATTAAAATATAACAGTTTTCATCAATTCAAGATTGGCACAGAATTGGCTACATCAACAACCGGTTTCCTATTATCTGAAGAGGGAGAAAATTAAAAGTGACCCGCGCAGGACTCGAACCTGCAACCCACGGATTAAGAGTCCGTTGCTCTACCAAATTGAGCTAGCGGGCCACAGATTCGAATTATAACATGGCAAAAGAGATTTTTCAATACTCTGTTCCGTCAACTGGTTCCTCAAGGAACCATGTTTTCAGCTCTATTTCTTTTCCCCTGCCCTCATTGAATCGAAATAAATAAAGGCCAGAATAATACCAAACATAAGAAGGCCCAGCCAGTTTCCAAATTTTCCTGTATTTCCAATAACAGGAATAATGTGAGTATGGGTCTCTTCTTCAATGTATTTAAGAAGTGCTCCGACCACCCCTATCAAAGCACCTCCTGCTATAAGCCCTGAAGCCACAAGTATTCCTTTATTATGAGCCTTCCCTCCTCCCTTCTTTTTGACCAGATAGGCAATAATAGCTCCTACCAGTATGGGAGAGTTAAGCTCCATGGGAATGTACATTCCCAGGGCAAAGGCCAGAGCGCTTATACCGAACAGCTCAACAATTACGGCTATTACAGCACCTGCCAGATATAATTTCCATGGAATTCCAGCGGTTCCCATCATACCCTTTATAACCGCTGCCATGGCGTTGGGCTGCGGTGCTGGAAGAGGATTGGGATGAGGCGGCGAAAACCCATAAACCTTTGCCAGAAGAATTATCACATAAGTCACAACCACTGAAGAGACCACTGCCCCAAGCATGTTCCAGATCTGTATATTCTTTGGAGTGGCTCCGACCCAGTATCCAATCTTAAATTGGGTAACCAGACTTCCTGCCATGGAAAGAGCTGTACACACCACTCCACCGATAAGGAGGATCTCCAGCATCCCGCGCTGGCCGTGAAGACCAAGTTCCATCATTACAAAGGCAGAAACTATTAAAGTGGTGATTGTCATTCCCGAAATAGGTGTAACGCTTATCATGGCAATTGCCCAGGCTGATACGCTGGTAAATAGAAATGCAATTACAAACACAAGCACAACTGCTGCAAGGGAAAGCCATGTGGCGTGGGGAGTCCCCTTTAAAACTGAGAAATTGAAGTAAAGAAAAAGGGCCACCATTGTCAGTCCCAGCAACCCCAGTACTGTGCCCATGGGAAGGTCCCTGTCATATCTGGGGACCTCTCCTTTTTCTGTGTTTTTTCTTCTCCTTTTTATCTGAGAAAATCCTACCTTTATAGCATCCCTTATGACCTTCTTCATTTTCCATATGGAAATAATCCCGGCCATAAATATGCCACCTATTCCCATATATCTGGCATAATTCAAAAACAGTTGCTGCTGTGTCAACTGAGGATGGAAAAAGGAAAATCCAGGAACGAGTATAAGGGTGGAAAGAACAGAACCTGCAAAGATCATGGCTGCATACTTCACACCTATGATATAGCCAAGCCCGGCAATAGCTGCAGTGGTATCAAGGGTAAACACTGCCTTCAGCTTCTTTGTAAAGAAATTGAATACTCCTATCTGAGCGGTTGTAAACACCTCTCTCCAGGCCTCTACCGAAATGGCCAGAAAATCGTAAATCATGCCTATTAGCATGGAATATACCAGTACAATAGCGTCCTTTCCTCCCTTTTCTCCGGCCATAAGAATTTCCGTTGTAGCAGTAGCCTCAGGAAATGGAAGCTTTCCGTGCATCTCTGCAACAAAGTATCTTCTGAAGGGTATAAGGAACAAAACTCCCATCACAGCGCCAAGGAAAGGAACAAAGAATATTTGAAACGGAGAAGAGAGTTTTTCTATCCCGAGGATATAGATGGCGGGCATGGTAAACACAGAACCCCCGGCAATTATTCCTGAAGTCGCACCTATAGCAAGGATGTTCACATTTTCCAGAAGGGTGGATTTACGTTTGACCAGTGCAGAAAATCCCACCGCCAGTATGGCTATTGGAATGGCAGATTCAATTCCCTGCCCGAGTTTCAATGCTATGTAGGTCACCGCAGCGGAAAATATAACCGCCATCAAAATACCAAATGAAACCGATCTTACCGTAACTTCAGGAACCTTACCGGTAATTATAGGAACATATTTTTCTCCGGGTTTCAGCTCCCTGTAAGCGTTTTCTGGCAATTCTTTACTCATGAGAAATCATTAAACCAAAAAAACTTTTGGGTGTAAAATATTTTTGATGTTTCTTAACAATATACGCGTTCTTGACCTCAGCAGAGTCCTTGCCGGACCTCTGGCTGCCTCAATCCTTGCAGACCTTGGGGCAGAGGTGATAAAGGTGGAAAGACCCGGTTCAGGAGATGAAACCAGAGGATGGGGACCTCCCTTTGCAGGAGGAGAAGCAGCATATTTTATGAGCGCCAACAGGGGCAAAAAATCCATTACACTGGATATACTGAGAGGGAAAAATGTATTGCATAAACTGATAGAAAAAAGCGATATTCTCCTTCACAACTTTCTTCCGGACAGCCAGAAAAAACTGGGGCTCACCTACGAAGAGGTAAAAAAAATAAATCCCTCAATTATCTGGGCTTCCATAAGCGGATTTGGACCCGATTCTTCGAGACCCGGATATGACATAATAATTCAGGCACTGAGCGGACTGATGAGCATCACCGGAGAGCCTGAGGGAGAACCAATGAAGGTTGGAGTTGCAATAACCGACGTTCTAACAGCATACACGGCAGTATACACAATACTGGCAGCCCTCCTCAGAAGGGAAAGGGAAGGGACAGGTTGCAGAATTGATGTATCGCTGATGGATACCACCCTGTTTTCCCTTGTTAATATCGCATATAACTATTTAATAGGAGGAATAATCCCTGAAAGAATGGGAAACCAGCATCCCAATATAGTTCCGTATCAACTCTTCAAAGCAAAGGATGATTATTTAATAATTGGTGTTGGAAATGATACGCAGTGGAAAAAATTCGTCGAGCTTCTGGGAAGAGAGGAACTGAGGGACACAAAGTTTTCAACCAATAAAAAAAGGCTTGAACATCGTTCTGAAGTGGTGGCTATTATACAGGATGAGATCAAAAAAAGAAACGCAGCCTGCTGGATAAAAAAGCTTGAAGAACTCAAGATACCGGCAAGCAGGGTTTTAAACGTAGCTGAAGCTACTGAAAATTTCGGAAACCCGGGGGGGTTAATTGAAAAAATTTCTCATCCTGCAGCAGGTAATATAAGAGTAATGAGAAACCCTGCTCTTTTTGATGGTAAAAGGCTCAACGTAAAAAAACACCCCCCACTCCTGGGGGAAAATACACTGGAAATATTGAAATCCCTGGGATATAAAAGGGATGAAATAGAAAAAATGAAACTGGAGGGAATAATATGAGAAAAAAACTGGCATTATTGCTTTTATTTCTGTTTCCTTTACTGCTTTTTTCAGGAAAGGACCCCCTATGGCAACGGGCTGAGCAAATCGTCAAAACCTCTATCATAATAGACGCTCATGAAGATATTCCAACCACCATGCTGAATGAGGACGTGTCTGTTCTCAGGAATAAAGGACATTTTGACCTTCCAAGGGCGTTCATGGGCGGCCTGACTGCACCATGCTTTGCTATATTTACCAACCATAAATACGACAATAACCATCCAGCAGAATTTGCTCTGAGGGAACTGGCCAATGTTTACGAATTCGCATTTCAACATAAGGATAAGGTTCTTATAGCCTATTCTTACAGGGATATTCTTAAAGCAAAAGAAGAGGGCAAACTTGCGATCATAATTACCATGGAAAATTCTTCCCCCATTGAAGATCCTTCTCAGCTTCTTCTATGGAAGAGGCTTGGTCTGAGAATGGCCATACTTACACATATGAAAACCAACAAATATGCAGACTCTTCAACAGACGAAGAAAAATGGGGAGGTCTTAGTCCCGAAGGAAAGGAAATGGTCAAAAGGATGAATCAGCTGGGAATTCTTGTGGATGTTTCTCACCTATCTGACAAAGCTGCTGCTCAGGCAATACAGCTTACCACTCTGCCACCGGTAGCCTCCCATTCTGATGCAAGAGCCCTGAATGATGTTCCAAGGAACTTACCAGATTACCTCATAAAGGCAATTGCCGAAAAAGGAGGGGTTATTGGTGTAAACTTCTTCCCATACTTTCTTTCTGAAAGGGTAAAAGGACCATGGGAAGAATTCTGGAAAAAGGCCGGGGAACTGAGAAAACAATATGGAAAAGAAGCAGATGAGATGATAAAGAAGGAAAGGAAAAAACTGCCCAATGCTGACATTAAGGATATTGTTAGACATATTAAGTATATGGTAAACCTGGTTGGAGTAGAACATGTTGGTATTGGAAGCGACTTTGAAGGAATATCCATGGCCCCCAGGGGATTTGAAGATGTTACTAAATTTAAAAACCTGGTTTATGAACTGCTGAAGGAAGGCTTCACAGAAAAACAGATAAGAATGATACTCGGAGAAAACTTTCTGAGGGTATTCAAAAAGGCGGATGAAGCCTATCTGAAGGGGAAGGGCAGTGCTTTTTGAAGATATGGAAGAAAAGAAAAGACGCTGGGGAAAATTCCCGATCTGGTCCCTTGCACTGTTTTTTCTTCTGGTATTATTAACGGGAATCTTCCTGTCTTACACGATCCTGTTTCACTCTGTAACACTTAAACAGTTCCTTATAGGCTCAATCCTTTCCTTGATATTTTCAATAGTTTCCGTTCTATTTCTCAGGGAAGAATATTCCAACGAGGACCTGGTTACTACCTTTGGAAATTCCCTGCTTCTTGCACTTGCCTTTTTCCTGGTAGCCGGATTCATAATAATGCTCGTGGTAATACTTGGACCACATATTGCCGCTGGATTAAGATTAAAGGCAATGAACATACTTGATTTCAGCTTTCAACAGATAGCCACAAGCTTTTTGTTTACTTCAGCCATATTTTTATCCCTCATATCCCTCATCAGAATAGCGATAAAGAAATGAACTATTATCGAGTGGCTCTTCCTGTAAATATTCCTTCTCTTTTTACATATTTCCATTCTGACAAAATTGAACCAGGAACCATAGTAAAGGTGGACTTCCGGGGAAAGAAGACCCTTGGAATTGTCTGGGAAAGAGGGAAGGAGGAAAGCTTTGAAATCAAACCAATTGAGGAAGTCTTCCAGGAAAAAATTGATGAAAGGATGATGCGACTGGCGGAAAAACTGGAAAATCTATACCTCCATCCAAGGGGGATGTATGCTCAATTGATGTTACCCCCCGGAGCTTTAACCCCTTCCATCAAAAGATTTACGCCCACTCCGGAAGGAATCTTTCTGGCTTTAACCGGCTCTGAGATTGAAAGAAGTATTATTGAATTACTCATAAAATCGCCATATACCAGGATATACATAAAAAAACAGCTCGGTAAACGGGTGGATTATTACCTGAGGAAGTTCACCTCACTATCCTTTTTAAAAACCTATGAAGAGGAAAGAAAAAGGATTTCATGGTCGGAAAAAAGGGAGCCATACCTTTTTCCAAGCCTACCTTCCACCTTCATAAGTGAGGAGGGCAGAGAAATAGCCAACGAGATAAAAAAAAGCCTTGGTGAATTCTCCGCTCATCTTCTTTTTGGTGTAACCGGAAGCGGAAAAAGTTTTGTGCTTATGGACATAATCGAAGAAGTTTTGAAAAAGGGAGGAGGTGTAATCTATCTTGTTCCTGAAATTTCCATGGTTCCGTTCCCTTACCAGCTTCTCTCACGCAGATTTGGAAAGGTGGAAATTATCCATTCCCTTCAAACAAAGGCCATGCGGGGCGGAAGCTGGGAAAGGTTGAGAAGGGGAGAATCCAGGATCGCTCTGGGAGCCAGATCCGCCCTTTTTGCTCCGGTAAAGGATCTTATGCTAATAGTAATGGATGAGGAACACGACCTCTCATACGACCAGGAAACATCCCCCCGGTACAGGGCAATCGATGTTGCCATAGAGAGAGGAAAACTGGAAAATGCCACCGTGGTGTTTTCCACAGCTACGCCCAGCGTGGAAACCTTTTATAGAGCTATTAAGGGCGAATTTCACTTACATAAATTAACGCGCAGAATAAATGATCTGCCCCTTCCCACCGTGGAAATAATTTCAATGAGGAGGAAGAAACACCTGATATCTGACGAATTCGCCCGGGCACTGGAAGAGGAAACAGCAAAGGGGAATCAGGCTCTTGTTCTTATGAACCGCAGAGGCTTTTCCTCCTATTACCACTGTTCACAATGTGGATACGTTGCCAGCTGCCCCCATTGCGAAATCCCTTTAACCTATCATAAAGAAGAAAACTACCTTGAATGCCACTACTGTGGGTTTAAAGAAAAACCTCCTGAAACCTGTCCTGTTTGCGGTTCAGAAATGAAACCTGCAGGAGCTCCTGGACTTCAAAGGTTAATGGAATCATTTCGTGATAGATTTCCCCATCTTAATATAGAGCGTTTCGATGCGGATATAGGTAAAAGTAAGGTAAAAACAAGGAAAATACTCAGAGAATTTTACGATAAAAAGACCCATGTACTTGTTGGAACCCAGCTTATCTCAAAGGGACACAATTTCCCGGGGGTTACCCTGGTTGGGGTATTCTTTCCTGACATTCTTCTTAACTTTCCGGATTTTACCGCATCTGAAAGAACATTTCAGCTAATAACCCAGATGATAGGCAGAGCTGGGAGGACCATCCGCGGGAGAGCTCTAATTCAAACATATTATCCGGAACACCATGCAATCAGGCTTGCTGCCACCCAGGACTATGAATCATTTTTCAAGCAGGAAATTGAATTCAGAAGAAGACTGCTATACCCTCCCTTTGTAAAAATGATAAGACTTCTCATCGAAGACAAGGACAGGAAGGCACTTGGAGAGAAATCCAGGAAGCTTTACAATCTTCTTGCAGGCTTCAGAAAAAGGGGACCTGCGATGGCTCCCTTTAAAAAGCTGGCAGGAAAGTGGAGGGCTCACCTTTTTGTGGAAATGGATAAAGAAGAAGAGTGGGAAAAATTTAAAAGAATTTATTTTGAAAAATTTCAGGAATTCAGGGGAATCTCCATTATAGTATCTCCCTCTCAGGTACTCTGAACTTTATATATAAATTTTAATTAAAGGCCAAGGGCCGTAATAATCCTGTCGGATTTTCTTATGGAACTATTTGGGCATCCCCGTTTACTGCAGAATGTTATTGCATTATTAAAACTGAGATAATCGTCCAGAAACAATACGTAGATATTACCCTCTCCGCAATAATCGCATGTAGAAAGAATGGGAAGGTCTTTGTCACAAACAGGACACAGGAACTTTACCACCTCCCCTTCGTCAACACTTCCTCTCAAAAAAAGGACTTCCCTATCTCCAAGAATGGGAGAAAGGACTACAACACCTTCTTCCCCTCCTGCCCTGCGAAAGGCCAGTTCAATTCCCGGATATCCTTTAATTTTGTGTTTTTCCGTAATAAGATTATGACCTTCCGGACATAAGGCCACTGAAACGATCAATTCTTCCTGCTTAACTTCCCTTGCAGGAATTTTCAACCTCCCCTTTTTATCAAAGGTCTGGCTCATTATTCCCTCCTATTTTAATTTTATAACAATTTAGCAATTCAGCCAGTTCTTTCTTGCATTTTACCCCTGCCTGTGATATCTTTTTCTCAATATTGGAGGTGTAGATGAGCATTCAGGATTTAATTTTCTCCCTGCAGAAGTTTTGGGCAAATCAGGGATGCTACATAGCTCAGCCTTATGATATAGAAGTAGGAGCCGGAACAATGGCTCCTGAAACCTTTTTCAGGGTTCTGGAGGAGGGAGAAGTAAAGGTAGCGTATGTTCAACCTTCCAGAAGACCTACAGACGGCAGGTACGGAGAAAATCCCAACAGGGTGGCAAAACACCTTCAGTTCCAGGTAATTATCAAACCCGCTCCTGAAAACATTATTAACATTTACCTCCAGAGTCTTGAAAGCATCGGTATAAACCTGATGGAACACGACCTCAGATTAGCAGAAGATGATTGGGAATCTCCAACCATAGGGGCATGGGGAATTGGCTGGCAGGTTTTGCTGGATGGACTGGAAATAACTCAGTTTACATATTTCCAGCAGAGTGGCGGAATAGAGCTCAGGGAAATTCCTGTAGAAATAACCTATGGAATAGAAAGGCTGGAAATGTTTCTTGAAGGGAAGGACAACATCTATGACCTGGAATGGGGAGGAGGAAAAACCTATGGAGACCTCAGGCTACAGGAAGAAAAGGAATTTTCCATTTACAATTTTGAAGAGGCTGATACAGAAATGCTTTTTGAAATATTTGAAAAATATGAAGAAGAGGCAAAACGCATGGTAAAAAGAACCTTATACTCCCTGCTTACGACTACGTCCTGAAATGTTCTCATACCTTTAATCTCCTGGATGCAAGGGGAGCCATAAGTGTCGGAGAAAGAACAAAATTCATATTAAGAATAAGGGATATCGCCTGCGAAATTGCCGGCAAGGCAAAGGAAGGGAGGGAATGATGAGAGAATTTTTCCTTGAGTTACTGGTAGAAGAAATGCCTCCTTCCCATCAATGGGTGGCTAAGGAATACCTGACTGAAAAAATAGAGGAATTTTTAAAGGAAAAGGGCTTTTCTTATGACAATTTAAATATCAATACCACACCCAGGAGAATAACAATTGAAATAACAGGCAGCCTGGAAGCAATGGCTGGCCAGGAAACCGTATTTGGTCCACCGGTAAGCGTGGCCTTCGACAATGAAGGAAACCCGACAGAGGCAGCTATTGGTTTTGCTAAAAGGCTTGGAGTTGAGGTTTCTGAACTTGACAGGGTAGAAAAGGACAGGGGAGAATACCTTGCTTACACAAGGACACTGGAAGCCCCGGAATTCAAGGAAATCTTCCCTCAGGTTCTTGTTGAAATCCTCTACTCCATCCCATTTCCCAAAACAATGAGATGGGATAATTACAGGTTTTCCCGCAGGGTAAAAAATATCCTTGCCATAATGGACGGAGGAATTGTTAAGATCGAGGCCTTCGGTCTTCAGGCAAATAGATTAACTCAGGGTCATCGAATATTTTCTCCAATACTTATTGAAATATCCTCTGCAAAGGAGTATTTTTCCCTTTTAAAAGAGGCTTTTGTCCTTGCAAACAATGAAGAAAGGAAGGAAAAAATCCTGGAAGGTCTGAAAGAAAAGGCTGAAGATAGCCTTCTTCCACCTGATGAACTCATAAATTACTGGAGGGACTCCGTTGAATTTCCCAATGTATTCAGAGGAGAATTTCCAGAAAAGTACATGGAACTTCCAGAGGAAATAATTTCCACTTCCCTTGAAAGGGAAATGGGACTCTATCTTCTCAGGGACGAAAAAGGCGCTAAAAATTCCTTTGTTGGGGTGGCAGATAACCCCAACAGAGAGCTTAAGTATGTAATAAGTGGAAACGAACGGGTAGCAAGAGCTAAACTGGAGGATGCACTTTACTTCTGGAAGAAGGACAGGGAAAAATCGCTGGAGGAACTCAGGGAAGAACTGAAAAACGTTCTGTATAACGATATCCTGGGAAGTTATTTTGACAAAACAGAAAGACTGGAAGCACTGGCTGGAAAAGCAGCTGAACTAACAGGGATTCCACCTGAAAAACTACAGGAAGCTGCAAGGGTTTGTAAATCCGACCTGGTAACAGAACTGGTGGGAGAATTTCCCTCCCTCCAGGGCATTGCAGGAGGACTAATATTAAAATATCAGGGTAAAGATGAGGGCGTCTGGAAGGCTGTTTATGAGCATTACCTACCCGCCTCTCAAAAGGACCCACTTCCTTCGAGCCTTGAAGGCACGCTTCTTTCCCTTGTCGATAAGGTTGATGATCTTGTCTCTGCCTTTGCTACAGGCTACAGACCAAGTGGAAGTGGAGATCCTCTCGGTACAAGAAGGGCTGCCCTGGGGATTATTAGAATACTCACGGAAAAGGAAATTTCCATTGAATTTGAAGACTTAATAAACTATGCTATGGGCTTAATTGCGGAGAAGATAACACTTGCCGACAAACTAATGGACGATATAAGGGAATTCGTCCTGAAAAGATATGAAAAGAAACTTTCTGAAGAGGGTTTTGAAATAGGTATGATAAGGGGGGTTTTTGCTTCCTCTGGCTTTGACATAGGGGGGATAAGAAAGAAGCTTATATCCCTGAAGGACCTCATGGAAAGAGAAATGTTAACAACCCTTATTCAAACCCACAAAAGAGTTAAAAATATCCTTCAGAATAAGGAAAGGACAGATGTTGATACCACATTTCTCAATACTCCACAGGAAAAGGAACTTCATGAAATACTTTCGGTGGTAGCTCAGGAAATAGAGGGAGCAAAGGAAAAAAACAATTACACCCAGATCCTGAACGGCCTTCTCTGGCTGTGCCCCTTTGTAGACGAACTCTTTAATAACGTTATGATAATGGACGAGGATGAAAAGATCAGGAATAACAGGATTGCACTGCTATGGAAGGTTGATGATCTTCTGAGCGGATTTGCAGACTTTACACAGATACAGGAAAATTGAATACAAAGACTTTAAAAGACATCTCGGTTGACCAGATTGTTCCTGGAAGAAATCAGCCCAGGGATATTCTGGGCGATCTAACTGAACTGGCGGAATCCATAAGGGAAAAGGGGATTATAGAACCTATAATAGTCAGGCGAGTGGAAGATAAATACGAAATCATATCAGGAGAAAGAAGATATAGGGCTGCCCTTATGGTAGGCTTAACCCATGTCCCATGCATAGAGCTGGACATTGATGATAGGGAAGCCATGGAAATTGCTCTAATAGAAAATATCCATAGAAAGGACCTTACAACCTTTGAGATAGCAGAGGCATACAGGGCTCTGGTAGCAATTTATGGATATACCCATGAAGAACTTGCAAAGAGAGTGGGAAAGGCCCGGTCCACAGTTACGGAAATGATAGAGATAGCTAACATGCCTCCCCGCATAAAAAATCTCTGTATGGAGCTTGGAATAACAGCCTATTCGATGCTTCTTCTCATAGCGAAACAAAAGGACGAAACTCGAATGGAAGAACTGGCAAGAAAAATAGCTGCAGAAAAGCTTTCCAGGGAAGATGCCCGAAGACTGGCAAGAAAGGGAAAACCTAAATCAAGGGTATTAAAATTCACCTCCGAAAAGGAGGGATTCTCGCTGAGGATAAATCTCAAAAAGGAAATGGACAGGGAAAAAATCATACAAATTCTGGAAGAAATTATAGAAAAGATAAAAAGAGGAGATTTAAGCCTTTAGGCTCAGACAACTCGCGCCTTTCTTATTAGATGCCTTGCAATTCCGAGACTGCCCTTTCCTCCAATAAGTAGTCCTATCCAGCGCTGATTTCCCATATTATTAAGAAGAAGGATCCTTTCCCTGTCTTCAAAACTCATCATCTCCATTCCCCCAGGAAAAATATTGTTGAGAAGCTCAGCGTTCTGGATAAAGGATTTTATCCCATCAACTTCAACTTTTTCTCCTATTCTTTCCACTATCTTCCCTTCTTTATCCAGCACAAATGCACTTATGAAAGAATCCAGCTGCGAAAATTTCTCCAGGATTTCCTTATAATTCGTAGCAGTTTCTTCTTTACCTTTGCCTTCTAGGCTGATCCAGTTTTCAGCTGCCTGTATAAGTTCCTCAATGGTTTTGGTAATTTTCCTCGAAGTTTCTCTGAGCGCCGTAATACGAAATTTAGGGGTATCGAATTTGGCTATTTCCATAAAAGCCTTCTCTCCCTCAATTCCTTCCAGTTCTGCATTGATAAGCTGCCCATTTT
>JAMOUL010000035.1 GCA_027062035.1 Candidatus Aminicenantota bacterium
TTGTTGAAAAAGGGGGTGAATAATGTTTAAAAAAACCGGAAGAAAAGCCAAAATTTCAGGAGAACTTATGAAATTTCTCTGGAAGAATAAACTCTGGTGGCTTGTCCCCTTCATAATTATCCTGCTCATATTTGGAATAATTATGATCGTAGCGGAAAGTTCAGTACTCGGCCCCTTCATCTACACTATCTTCTGAGGAGAAGAGGCATAATGAACGGCCAGGTAATAGAACTTATAAAGGCGGCGCTTGTTCCCTTTGTACTTATCTCCGGAGAAGGCCTTATAGCCCTCACCATGCAAAATAGATATGGAAGGGTTATAGACAGGGTCAGGGAGCTCCACCACAGGTTAACAATGGGAGAAGGAATCAATAAGGAAGAAGTCAGAATCCTTTATAAAAGAGGACTGCTTCTCAGAAACTCCATGGTTTTTCTCTTTTCCTCCATAATGTTCTGTCTGCTCACATCAATAGTGACGTACTGGACAGGAGGAAGCACAATCAGTTTTCTTCTTTTCCTTTTCTCACTGCTTCTATTCTTCCTGGGAATTCTCCTCGCTGTAATAGATTTGATGGTTTCTTATAAAGCTCTGGAAATAAGGATAAAAAGCTCCCTGAAGTCATGAAAAGGGTCCTTATCCTGCTTTTTATCCTTCCCCTTATCTCCGGACCAATAAAGCTCCTTCCCAGTCCACGTGGAATATATTATGGAGCTTTTCCCGATCTTGGAGGAACAGAGGAGATAGTATCCTGTGCCAGAATCAGAAAGTTCGAAAAGCTGGGAGGAAAAAGGATTATATGGGTTTATTTTTCTAATAACTGGATAAAAGGTATAAACTTTCCAGAAAAAGAGATAAGAGAAATTGTAAGATGTGGAAATATTCCCTTTGTCAGGCTCATGCCAAGGTCATCATATATGTCTGGTCCTGATCCTGTCTATACTCTTGAGGCAATTATTGATGGAAAGTTTGACCGTAAACTAAGAGAATGGGCAGGGAAAGCAAGAAGATTCGGAGGCCCTCTCCTTGTAGAATTTGGTGTGGAAATGAATGGAAACTGGTTTCCATGGAGTGGTTACTGGAATGGAGGAGGAAAACCAGACGGATACGGAGACCCTCACTATCCAGATGGCCCGGAAAGATTTAAAGATGCTTATAGACACATAATAGACATTTTTCGGGCTGAAGGTGCGTTTAATGTTACATGGTTCTTCCACGCCGATGCCCTTTCTCACCCGAATGTGGAATGGAACAAAATAAAATATTATTATCCTGGCGATGAATACATAGACTGGGTGGGATTGAGTTCATACGGTGTTATCTTTCCTGAATATAGAGAGGACTGGATAAGCTTCAGGGAAAAATTTATCCCTGCCTATAATCAGATAAAAAAATTCGCTCCGGAAAAACCCCTTGCGATACTGGAATTCGGGGTAACCGAGGACCCGAGAAAACCCGGATGGATCCGTGAAGCATTTAGATTCATAAAGGAATTCCCAGATATAAAGGCCATCTCCTGGTGGCAGGAAAGGTGGGAAAATGAAGATGGAAGTTTCTCTGACCTCAGAATAAACTCCTCAATGGCCTCTCTGGCAGCCTTCAGAAGAGAAATTTCAAGCCCTTTATTTGTGACGGTGCCTTTCTTCAACATCTTCCATATGAAATAGTCCTCAGGCTGAGGATACATTCAGTTCTTCCAGAACAGCAGTCGCAGCCTTTGTCCAGGAAAATTCTTTCAGAACTTTTCTTATTGAATAGGAAACTGGATTCTCCAGAGCCCTTTCCATACCAAAACATATATCTTCTGCAGAATAAGGATTGACAAAAAGAGCAATCTCTCCGTACAACTCCCTGAAAACAGGAATATCGGCAAGGAGCAACGGAACCCCGAAACTGGCCGCCTCCAGGGCAGGAAAGCCAAATCCTTCATCTGTGGATATTAAAACAAAAAGGGCTGCATTTTTTAACAGGGAGTTCTTCTCGCATCCAGTTACATAACCGGTAAATACTACATCCTGGTGTTCGGTTTCCCTTCCAGATACTCCCGTCAAAACAAATTTATATCGTCGGTTCCTTACAAGAAATACAGGAAGAGCCTTCAATAATCTTTCAATATTCTTGTTTAAACCGGTGCCTGCTATTGAATAAATGTAATATCCCGGTTTCAGAGACAGTCGTTTAAGTATGCTATCATCAAAACAGTTCCTCTCAGGAATACCCGAATAAACCACCCTCACCTTTCCTCTGGCGAAGGGATACTTATTACTTATTTGCTCAGCAACAGTTCCTGAAACAGATATTATTCTACAGGAATTCCTGGCGGCTATCCTTACAAAAATTTTTCTGTATAATGCACCAAACCACTTGTAGCTGAACAGCCTTTCCCTGCACCTGAGAAATATCAGATCATGGATGGTGGTAACCACCCTGATCCTCCGGGGAATAAACATGGACGCCACAGAGGCAGGAAACCATACAGCATCGGGTTTCAGTCTTCTAACAAGAAGTGGAATTGAAAATACTTCATCAACTCCAGGAAAGGAGGGAAATCTAATTGTCCTGAAATTCTTACCAACATTAAGGTCTACCTTCAGGGGTGATCTTCCCACAAGAATCAAATATTCATTCCTGTGGTCCCTTCTGGATATTTCTTCCAGCATGTGTTTAAGATATACAGCCATTCCCCTTGCCTGTTTATAAGTTAAAACTCGACCATCAACAAGAATCTTCATCTTATTTCCCTGTATTTTTGAAACTCAAACCCCTTTACGTTTACATGCTTAACGTGTGCTTCAAAATCAACAATTTCTGAAAGCGCACTTTTTCTCTCAGAGGAAAGGGGAGAAATCGAAGAGGCGGGAACCGGAAGATCGGAATTTAAAACCTCGCTGACAAGGGCAAAAATGTCATTAAGCTGCACAAGCCTGGTACTATAATCACCCTTCCTCTGACCGGGCAATTTTATAAACATGGGAATTCTGATAACGGGATCCACAAGACTCATATGTTCAAGATGCCCCTCCTCGCCAAAGGCTTCTCCATGATCGGAGGTTATAATAATAAGAGAATCATCATATCTTCCTGAGTCTTTGAGCCCCTGCAAAAAGGCGGTAAGTTCTTCGTCCAGTGCAAGAATTTCCTCATCGTATAAGTCTTTTAAATGTTCTATAACCTCATCTGGAAATTTCCCTTTGGTGTAATGATTTCTCGGGGAAATCCTTTCCCATTTTTTAAATTCTTTAATTCTCTTTGACCATTTTCCTCTGAACTTAACGGGAGGATTGTAATTATGATGGGTTTCCATTATGTTGATAAAAATAAAATAATTCCTTTCATCATCCTTTAAAAGTTCGAGTGCACTTCTGAATGCTTTCTTTGTATAGGGATAGGAAAACTTTAAAACATTTCTTAAAATGTTTTTTTTCAGCCTTCTCCATAAATGGGAAAGGAACCATTCTACAATAATTACCTGCCCCTTTTCACCTGTTAACCAGTCCAGCCTTCCCCTTTCTTTTTTTAAAAAATTAAGTTTAAATCCGGTGAAATCCTGCTGGAACAGGTCCCATTTATCTATCTCTATAAAATCACTGAATCCCCTGGCAAAACCGGTGGAAAACGTGACAATAGGATTGGTGGTAATACCCACAGGATGTAGCCCATGGGCAAATGCCACGTGTTGGATGGTTAAAATTTTAGGGAAGAAAAAGGGGAGCTCCTCCCCCACCCCATGCTCATGCGGATACAGGCCAGAAAAAAGAGATGCATGTGCAGGGGGCGTCCAGAAACTCGGGGAATACGCCCTTTCAAAAACTGTAAACTCTTCTTCAATAAGAGAAGAGGTGCAGGGAAAAGTCTGTCTTTTATACCCATATTGGGGGAGATGAAGAGCTGAAAGGGCATCAAGAACTACCAGCAGAATATTCATCTTTTCCTCCCGAGAAAATTCTAACAAGGGCAAGAGCCATCCAGAAACCCACCTCAAACTGTAAATCAAGGGTTAAACCAAGAAGAACAATAAAGAAAAGCAACCCCAGGGATTCAAATTCAGCCTTACT
>JAMOUL010000036.1 GCA_027062035.1 Candidatus Aminicenantota bacterium
GACTTTTACCATGGCCAACGTAATCCAGCGTCTGGGGAGACCGGTACTGATTATATCCCACAACAAAACTCTTGCAGCACAGCTTTATCAGGAGTTTAAACGATTTTTCCCTCAAAATGCGGTGGAATATTTCGTAAGCTATTACGATTATTATCAGCCTGAGGCGTATATACCACAAACGGATACCTATATAGCCAAAGAGGCCACGATAAATGAAGAGCTGGATAGATTCAGACTTCGAGCAACGCAGTCTCTTCACGAAAGAAGGGATGTTATAGTTGTGGCTTCTGTCTCCTGTATATATGGAATGGGGGATCCTGATGTGTATTTTGGAATGGTTCTTAATGTCAGGACAGGAGAGAGAATTTCAAGGGAGGAAATACTTAAAAAATTGGTTGAAATACAGTATCTGAGAAGTGAAGAGCCTGTCCCGGGCAGATTCCGGGTGCGAGGGGACCAGATAGAGATATTTCCTTCCTATGAGGAATCGGGGTACAGAATAGAGCTTTTTGGAGATGAAATAGATGCAATATTTGAAATAGACCCACTCAGCGGAAAAATAATATCCCAGAGAAAATGGATTAGAATCTATCCGGTGAGCTATTTTGTAACCCCTAAGAGCAGACTGGAAAGGGCCATAGAAGGAATAGAACGCGAGTTGAAGGAAAGGGTGGAAGAACTTATATCCATGGGAAAAATATTCGAAGCAGAAAGGCTCGAGAGACGAACAAGGTATGACATTCTTCTTTTGAGAGAAACAGGCCATTGTCCTGGTATAGAAAACTATTCCCGGCATCTCAGTGGAAGATTGCCAGGGCAACCTCCCTTTACTTTAATGGATTACATTCCCGACGATACACTGATAATCATCGACGAAAGCCACATGACCATTCCTCAGCTGAAGGCCATGTATGAGGGTGACCGATCGAGGAAATTAAAACTTGTTGAACATGGATTCCGGCTTCCGTCAGCCCTTGATAATCGACCTTTGAAATTCGAGGAGTGGGAGGAAAGGGTGGGGCAGGTTCTTTTTGTTTCAGCCACTCCGGGTCCATATGAGCTTCAAAAGGCAGGGGATGCAGTGGTGGAACAGCTTATAAGGCCCACCGGTCTTATTGATCCGGAAGTGGAAATAAGGCCAACCCGGGGCCAGATAGAGGATTTTGTGGAGGAAGTCAAAAAAAGGGTGGAGATGGGGGATAGGGTTCTTGTTACCACCCTCACCAAACGCCTTGCTGAGGAGCTAACCTCTTTTCTGCTTTCGCTTGGCATAAAGGCTAAATATCTTCATTCCGACATAGACACTCTGGATCGTATGAAAATTATCAAAGCTCTGAGGAGTGGAGAAATAGACGTTATTGTGGGAATTAACCTGTTGAGGGAGGGTCTGGACCTTCCTGAAGTCTCCCTTGTAGTTATATTTGATGCGGATAGAGAGGGATTCCTTCGTTCTACAACTGCCCTTATTCAAACCTTTGGTAGGGCTGCGAGAAATGTCAGGGGTAAAGTTATTATGTACGCTGACCGCGTAACAGCTGCTATGAAGGAAGCCATGGATGAGACAAACAGAAGAAGGCGTATACAGATGGAATATAATAGAAAGATGGGAATTACCCCCACAACGATAAAAAAGGATATTGCTTATGAAATGTCCGCTTCAGATTACCTCGAAGTGGAAAGAGTGGCTGAAGGAGGCGAGGATTATATTACAGCAGAGGATAGAAGGAGAATGATTCAGGAACTGGAGCAGAAGATGAAAGAAGCTGCTTCCAGGATGGATTTTGAACTGGCTGCTCGTTACAGGGATAAGATTAAGAGACTGAAGCAGATAGAGGTGATCATGGGGTAGTTGTTGGTTTTGCATTAACGCTGGTGTTACTTTCTCCTTTTTTGTTTCCCTATTCACCCTGGAACCTTATGTTCCGGATTCTTTCCTTCCTTTTCCTTGCAGGATCATTTGTTTTTGCTTATCGTGAGAAAAGGATAGTAATAACTTTAAGTCGGGTTTTGCTCCTCTCTATATTGTTAACGGTATACTCGGGTTTTTCCATGAGAAACCTTGAGTTTAGTGGGGATGAGCCCCATTATTTACTTTTAACTAAATCCATAATTTACGATGGGGACCTTGATGTAAGCAATCAATTTCTGGAAAAGCAGTGGAAGGAGTTTTATGTAAAGGAGGATGTTAAACTTCTTCCCCATGCCCATGCGGTAAAAGGTGGATGGTATTCAATTCATCTGCCAGGCCTGTCCTATATGCTAATTCCCTTTTATCTGGCTTCGAAACCCTTTCCCGCAGAAATAAAGAAAATAATTATAAGGCTGGGTTTTTCTATATATGGCCTATTGTTTTTGTTTGTGCTTTTTCATTTTCTAAAGGGGGAATTCGAAGAGGAAGTTGCGCTGAAGGCACTGGCTATAATAGCTTTGACCGTACCTGCCTTTCCCTTTTTCTTCCATCTCTTTCCCGAAATCCCCGCTGCCCTTTTGACCATATCATCCCTTTACATAGTTTTATACAAGAAAAAATGGTGGTTCATGATTGCAGGAGTGTTATCCGGAGCGCTTATCTGGTTCGGAATAAAATATTTTATATTTACCCTTATGCTTGTCCTTGTGAGTCTGGTAATAAAACGGAGGGAAACTATTTTCCTGATTATTGCTCAGGCTTTTCCTGTCGTTCCGTTCTTTGCTTATTTGAAAGCTCATTATGGAACTTATTCAATGCTTTCAGTTTATTACGGTTTTCTTACCCCGGAAAGGAAAGCAGAGCTTATAAGGTTAATAATCTATAAGATTCCTCTTGAGCTCAGAATAGGTTCCTTCCTGGATTATTTTCTTGATCAGAGGGATGGATTACTTCCCTATGCTCCTGTAGCTATTTTTGCCTTTGCCGCTCTCCTGCGTTTCTGGAA
Source organism: Candidatus Aminicenantota bacterium (assembly GCA_027062035.1). GTDB lineage: Bacteria > Acidobacteriota > Aminicenantia > S016-38 > S016-38 > S016-38. The sequence continues at coordinate 2,916 of JAMOUL010000036.1, forward strand.
AAAACGACCTGCCCTCATATCCCTGGCCTTCTTTCTTCCTTTTGTTTTTAACTATGGATGGCAGACACACAGAGGCGGCTATTGTCCCCCTGCAAGACCGCTTGCTTCCCTTGTCTGGGTTATCGCAGTGGGGTATGCTTTGTTTATAGAGAAGGCAAAAAACAAAAATTTAAGATTTCTTTTCTGGAGTATGTTTTCCCTTTCCCTGCTTTTATCTGTGCTGCTTTCTTCCATCCCATATGCCTATTATGGACCTACCACACACGAAGTTGCCAATCGTGCAGGATTGCTATTCCACAAACTTTCGACACCATTGTTTTACCTTCCCAATTACCTGCCATCGTTTTTGAAGCATCCTTCAGCACCTATAACAAAGTGGATGCCAAACTATGTCTGGACAGTGCTTTTATTTTTATTTATGGCTTTTATCATTAAATTCATGGTTAAGGAGGGGAAAAGGGATAATAGAAAGCTTATCGCTGGTATTATGCTATTTCTTCTTTTGCCCTTTTTCCTTCTCCCTGAAATTCCCCTTTCCAGGGGAAGGTTGATAATGGGAAGGAATGGCAGAGTTCTCGTATATAACTGGAAACAGATAGAGGGTAGGTGTGTAAAGTTATTGCAGGATCAGGCTGTAGTTTTTATAACCAGTTATACTCTGGAGGTTAAGGGAAACGGAGTAATCGTGTTACAAGATTACATAAAGAAGAAGGTGGAGGGGAAAGTTTTCATAGACCCTGAAAAGATACCTCATTTCAGAATTAATGGAGGAATTCTCGTCCATGTGAAACTTACCGAAGGAGATAGTATCTTAGTGTGTCCGTAGATATTTTTTCTTTTAAGACGTTAAACTTCATGGATTACCTCCGGTAATAAGCCAGTTTATTTTTTGGAAGATTTAAATTTTATACAACTTTTTTGACGTTAAAATTTCCACATTTATGTGAATATTTTTTTGTTGTATTTAAAAAATTTCCGCGATTTTGCACATGTTTAATGCATTTTGATAAAGCCGAAAAATTTGTAAATGGGCTTCAAGTGGTTAAAATTTTACCATGGATGCTTCGAATAAACTCGTTGAAAGACCACGTGCTTTTCCCTTCGTGCTTTTGATTGGGGCAGTATCCATATCAATGGCCAGCATATTGATAAAGCTGTGTGCAGATGTGCCTTCCCTTGTAATTGCCTTCTTTCGGACAGGAATTGTTTCCTTAATTTTACTTCCCATATTCGTTGTCCAGAGGAAACCATATCCGGTCAAACTCCTCCTTTTATCTTTCCTTTCGGGCATAGGTCTTGCCCTTCATTTTGGATTCTGGATATCTTCTCTGAAGTATACATCTGTTGCCTCGTCTCTGTTCGTGTTGTCCATTTATCCCTTTCTTGTAGCCATAGCTTCCCATTTCTTTTTAAAGGAAAAACTTACCCTGAAATTTGCCTTAGGGGCGTTATTCACTTTGATCGGAATAGGAATTATATTCTCCTTTGACCTGTTTTCCATTTCTTTTACCCTGGGCAATTTTCTTTCCTTTCTTGGAGCCCTTTCCCTTGTTTTGTACTTTGTTCCCGGAAGAGAGGTGAGAAAGGAAATCCCAATTATCCAGTTCCTTTTTGTGGTGTATTCTACTGCGACCGTTTTTTTGTTGATAGGTGTCCGGGCAGGTGGTTACGGTTTTACAGGATACAAGACTACCAGCTATGTTTATTTACTTTTACTGGCAATTGTATCCCAGGGTCTGGGTCATTCTTCCTTTAACTGGGCATTGAAATATGTAAAGGCGGGTCTGGTTAGTATAACAACCCTTGTAGAACCCATAGGGGCTACCATTCTGGCATGGCTTTTTCTGGGTGAAGTTCCAGGTGTGGCCAGGATTACAGGTGGATTACTTGTAATTGTCGGTATAATTGTGGCCTGGTTTGATGAAAAATAGCTTAAAGATCCAGGCTGGATCTAATTCTATCGAGAACAGTTACTATCTTCTCCTCTAAATTGGACAAAAAAGGAAGGGGTGCATCGATAGTTGTTCTCTGTTGTTTTTTTTCTCCTTCCTTTTCCATTCGGATTATATTTCCTATCTTTTTATATTTTTCCTGTACGAATTCCCGGGCTTTTTCCGTGGAAAGCGGTGGAACTATAGGACTGAACCATTCTGGTTTTTCCTCGATATTAATTATCAGAGTATCTGAGAGGATTGCTTCTTTGGAAAGTTTTTCCTTATCCTGAATTTCCAGTAATGAGGCGGCGGTTAGTACAGCTGGCTTTGTGGCAGGCTTTAGTTTGGATGAACCGAGATTGAATATTAAACCTATTTTCAGATTTCTTGCACTCGCCACAATAGAGTAGGTAGTATGGGTGGCAGTTCTGACCTTAAGTTTTCCGGAAATTTTGCTTGCCCAGAGAAAGAGATAATCTTCTGGTAATGCGGATTTTAACGACAAAAACCTGTCATTACCCATCCACGTAATTATGAGTAGATAGTCTTCCAGAATTTCTTCGAAGAAAGTGAAAATTTTAGGAGTCCATTTTTTTTGCATACTTATAAACTTTCCCACCCTTTTGGGTATTATGCAAAAATTATGCCAGAAAGTCCATTTCAGGAAAGCTTTTGTAATCAGCTTAAGCAGGAAAGGGAAGAATTCTATGAATTTACCTCTGGTTTCATTTTGAGACTATCGGGTGTGTATCAGTCTAAAATAAGCGACAAAAGCCAGTGCCTTGGGTCTCAAATTGAGACGAGCTTAATATCAATTTGAGATGGGAGGGGAAATCCCCTCCCGGTATATCATTTTTTCGGAAATCCGCTTGATTTTTTGGAATAAGGAGGGGGTGGAGTAAGTTTTACAGGGTGTTCCTTCAACTGCTTTAAAGCCTCTTTTATAGCTCTTTCCAGCTGTGTGTCTTTTCCCATGAGCAGATCAATGGGGTCCTGATCCTGGTAAATATCAGGATCCTCTCCATGATTTTCCACAATCCATTTTCTTGTTTTTGCGTTATAAAATCCCACATTCGACTGGTATATTATTCCGTTATCTATGGTTCTTATCGGATTTATTATCCCTACCAGCCCTCCCCAGGTTGGTACGCCTATTACCACCCCGAGTTTTCTCGATTTGAAGTGGGCAGTAAAGACTTCCCCATCTGAACCACAGTTTTCGTTTACAAGAAGAATTTTGGGGCCTGGATGGACGGAACCGGGATAGAGCATTGGTTCAAAATGTCTGACCCTGGAAAAAGCAAACAATTTTCTTTCCAGTTTGTCTATAATCATATATTCATCATATCCACCGCCATTATATCTTGCATCGATAATAAGAGCTTTTTTGTATCTGTATGCCCGGAAATATCTTTCGAAGTCTGCCAGTCCTCTTGTCATCATATCCCTTATGTGCATGTATCCAACCTTTCCACCTGTTTTCTGCTCGACGTATCTTGCATTTCCGTCAACCCAGTTGTCATATCTCAGTACCTTATCTGAGAATACTGGCTTAATAATATAAGTTTTTGAGCCTTTATAGGAGGGGAGGGAGTTTACAGTTATTTCCACCTTTTCTCCTGGCAGGACCTGGAGGTATTTGAGAGGGTTTTTGTTTTTGAGGTCCATCCCGTTTATAGCCAGAAGATAATCTCCTTCCTTAACCTTTATATCGGGTCTCATTAGCGGTGATTGATGTCCCTTTTCCCAGCTGCGTCCCGGGTATATTTTCCTGAAAACCGGATAACCATTTTTAAAAGTAAAATCTACACCCAGTGAAGCAGGTCTTCTTACCTTTCTGTCGACCTTTACTTCCATTTTCGTGTCTCCTCCAAAAATGTAGGAATGGGACACACAAAGGCTACCTGCCATGTTGATGAGGATCCAGTTTAGCTGGTTTCTTGAAGTCACATAGGGAATAATCTCTTCTGTGAGTTTTCTGACCTTATTCCAGTCCATACCGTGCATTTCGGGGTCATAGAAGAAATCCCTATAGAGTCTCCATGCTTCCTGGAAAATCTGTTCCCATTCTGCTCTGTAGTCTATTCTGTAGGATAGATTGGCAAGGTTTACCCTTCCGGAAAGTTTACCCGAACTGAAGAGTTTATCTACAGAGCTGGAATACACTTTTTCCCCTGCCATTATGGCGATGTTTTGACCATTAAAGGAGAGACGATAGAAGGCCATCTTTCCCAGTTGTCGAGATTTTCTGGATTTTATATCGAATACATTGAGATTGTAATGGGGAAACATGGGCAGCACAAAGAAATAATCGTAATCGTTCATGGTTACAAAGGGAAGGGAAAGATAAATTAATTTTCCCTTTGCTGCCTTCAGGTAAAAGTAATTGCCTGGTTTTACAGGCACTTCAAAGATTCTATTTTCAATCCCTGCGAGGTCTATTCGAACCAGGGGCTTTTCTTTAGCCCTTTTAGCTGAAGCTGGCTTTGTATCTACCTTATTTTTACCATACAATTCCTCCCTCAGGGTTTCTTTATAAAAGGGTGGTTTTTCTCCCGATCTCAGCTGAACCACCATGATCTTTGTGGGATTGTTTATAACATGATTATCCTCCAGATAATCTACCAGAATGTCCATGTAATTACGGTTTGAAAGGAAATAAAGATATTTTCCATCAGGGCTGAATGTGGGGTTATAGTTGTCAAAAAAGTCGGTAGTTATGGCTTTTTTCAGCCCGGTTTCCAGGCTGTAAAGGTAAATAACATTGTTTCTGTTAAATGCAGTTTTTGAAAAGGCAAGCCATTTAGAATCTGGAGACCAGGCATAATCACTCATTTCCCATGAGAATTCGTCGTTCTTCAAATAACGATTTTTGTCGATCAGGCGAAGTTTGCCAGTTTTTACATTAACAATATAGATCTCAAGGTCCTTGGTGGAGAAGACCATCCATTCTCCGCTGGGAGACCATTCAGGATGGTATGGATAGGTATGGAGTCCTCTGGTGATTCTGCGTTGCCTTCCTGTCGTGATATCCAGCTCGTATAATTCGTATTCCCCTGTGCGGTCCGAAAAAAAGGCGATCTTTTTACCATCAGGCGAAAAAACAGGATACATTTCCCTTATACCCGGGGTTTTTGTAAGGTTTATTGCTTCCCCTGTCCTGGGGGAAATCAGAAAGATATCTCCTCGAGCTTCAAGAAGAAATTTCTTCCCGTTATTGTCGATATCCACATAATGTATATATTTCTTGGGGTTGATGGTTTTAGGAATAAGTCTCCAGTAATCGTTGGAAACCTTCACCACTATCTTTTTGAGGCTGTCGGTTAGTGGGTTGAATACCCATATTTCTCCCTTTTCTGTAAAGACGATCTTTCCATCTCCACAGGAAAGATATGCTATATCTCTTTTGAAGGAAGTGTGCCTTTTTATATCCCGGGGATTGTCCGGATCTATCGAGAACAGGTTCCTTACTCCTTCCCAGCGGTCAGACATGAAGTAAATTCTTTTGCCAATCCATATAGGATAGGCATTCTTCCCAATATATCTGGTTATTAGTTTATAGCTTCTTTCAGCAGGATTTGCCACCCATATCCTCGTATATTGTCCTCCTTTATATCTATGCCAGTAGTATTCCGGTCTTCCTCTATCATTGTAAGCAATCCTTTTTCCGTCGGGAGAAAAGGAAAGATATACCGCCCTTGGAAGAGGGAGTGGTTGAGGATATCCTCCTTCAAGGCTTACCGTATAAGCCTTTCTTTCCCATGCAGAAAAAAGTTCAAAATCGGAGACAATGATCACGTTTTTGCTATCAGGCGTCCATCCTATAACAGTTGTCCTGCCTCCGTCGAAGGTTAAGCGTTTCGGCATTCCCCCCTCTACTGGAATAACATACACAGCATTTACACCGTCGTAGTTACCGTTGAATGCAATCCATTTTCCATCGGGGGATATCCTGGCATTGGATTCTACACCTGGATAGGAAGTCAATCTTATAGCTGTTCCCCCGTTTTCGCCGGTAATCCAGAGGTCTTCATCATAAGTAAATACAATTTTTCCATGCCCTATATCGGGATAGCTCATATACCTGGCTATTCCGGCGAATCCCATGAAAACCAGAGTAAAGGAGAGAAATAAAAATCGAATTGGATTTTTCATCACGCCTCCTAATTTTTTCCTTAAAAAGCATTATATTATTCAATAGAAAAAGACTCAAAAATTTGTCATTTCCCTCTGCCGTGCTAAAATTTAACTGTGGTTTTTAGATAAGGAGAAAAGTTCAACATTTTTTCTGAACTTAGAAAAGCACGAAAACAAGATGTAAGATGAAGAAAAAGGCCATTATTTTTATTTTCCTGGCTGTTTTTATTAGCAGTTTTGCCATATTTATTTTCATGGGGGCGAATTCTGAGTTGATTCTATCCAGAATGATAGAATCCTATGAAAAAAACACTCTGAGTTCTCTGGAAGAACGAATTAAAATATTCCACAAAATTCTGCTCATCTTCGAGAAGGATATGGTTAAGAAATCAAGGATAGCCATAAAAAATATAGCCAGAGAGCTTGGAAAAACAGATCCCACATCATTTACCCCGGCTCAATTGAAGACCCTTGCACTTGAAAATGGGGTGGACGAGATTTATCTTATAGGAAAGGATGGAAAAATTTTTAACTCATCCTTTACCCCTGATATTGGCCTTAACCTTTTCGCTCTGAGCGATGATTTTAGAGAATTTCTGAAGACAGTATTTGGAAGGGGAAGGGTATTCACCGGGCGTATAGATATTTCTACCAAGACAGGTGCGTTAAACCTTTATACCTATTATAGTCCTTCCGGGAAAGATTACATAGTGGAAACTTCCATATATGTGAAGGAATACGTAAGTAGAAACTACACTTCAGCCTACTATAAGTATTTTTTCGATGATTTTTTCAAGTCATTACCTGGAAAGGGTGATTATCTAAGATACGTAAATATTTATCATGTTTCGGATTTTAGGGCTATGTGCATTAACAATCCCGGGGTTGTTAGTGATAAGAGTAAGATTTTTTTCGAGAGGCTCAGGAAAGGAGAGGTAATAAAAGAGAAAAAAGGCAGGTTATTGGTTGTTTATAAAAGGGTTGATATTGGGGAGGAAGGTTTTGACTGGGTAACGGGAAAATACATTGAGGCTGGATTTGACTTTGGATTTCTTAATGCTTACCGCATTAAAATTTTAATTTATTCAATGCTTATATTCCTTTTGATTGTTCTTTCCTTTTCTTTGATCTTTTCCCGTTTGATGGATAAACATTTTATTAACAGGTTTTTGATTATAAACAACGCCATAAATCTTATAGCAAAGGGAGATTTTGATAAAAGGCTTGATGTGGAAGGAGATGATGAACTTGCCCAGATGGCGGGTAATATAAATAAGATGGCGGAGGCCATAAAAGCTTCCCATGAACTTCTCGAGGAGAAGGTGAGGGAAAGAACACTGGACCTGGAAAAGAAAAATAAAGAACTGGAAATTGCCAGAAAGAAACTCGAAACTCTTTCGCGAATTGATCCCTTAACCGGCTTGCTGAACAGAAGAGCGATGCTCGAAAAAATAGAACAGGAAAAGGTGCGGTTTCAGAGAAATAATAGACCCTTTGTTTTACTTATGATGGATATAGATGATTTTAAGTATTTCAATGATACATTCGGTCATGAGTGTGGGGATACTGTTTTAAGAGAGGTGTCAAAGCTTACCAGGGGCCTTGTTAGAGCTCAGGATTCTATAAGCAGGTGGGGTGGGGATGAATTCCTGCTGTTGTTACCTGAGACTGACCTTAAAGGAGGGAGAGTGGTGGCTGAGACAATAAAGAGGGAACTTCTGAAGATGAAATTTAAGTACAGAGGTAGAGAATGCCAGGTTAGAGCTACTTTTGGGGTGAGTGTTTACGACAATGTAAACAAAACAATAGAGGAATGTTTGAGGGAGGCTGACCAGGCTCTTTATGCAGGAAAACAGAGGGGGAAGAATAGAGTGGAAATTTTTGTTAAGGGGAAAACAATTTGAGATTGAAATGGAAAAAAGAAATGGTATAATTACCTCCAGAAAACTTTTATGTTTTTAAATACTTAAAGAATAAAGGAGTTTTTTAAGGTATGTTTTTTGCAAATTATTTCTTAAGTAAGGGAAAAAGAAGGTTAAGTTATGAAGCAAAATTTTTCGGTAGCGCTTTTCTTTTGTTTATTTTTTTGGGTGGTTTCTTCGAACCTTTTGGCCTTTGGAATTCAGTTTCAATCGGTGGATCATGAGAAGTTAACCAGGTTAGTTTTTCTTGCTGACGGGCCATTTGAGTACGAAGTTGTAGCAGAAGATGATAGGACCATCACTCTTTTCGTCGATAGAGAAATCCATAAGTTTGAGTTCCTGGATCCTGTTCAGCAGTCCCGGTTTATAGAGAATATCAGTTATGAGGCGAAAAAGGGCAGAAGTCGCATTTTTATCCGCTTAAAATCCCCATTCAGTCTTGTTAGACACTTCTATCTTAAAGTTCCCTTTAGGGTGGTAATTGACCTGAATCGTTACGGCGATCAGCTCAAGAAGCCCCGGGTTTCCACTCCTGCTCTTACGGAAAAACAGGAAGATCTAAATAACCTCCTCAAAAAGTATCGGTACTTAATGGAGGAAACCTTTAAAGATGAAGGAAAACTGAATGCAGCTCAAGCACTTCTTAATGTTGAGTCACCCATGCCTTCGAAGACCGATATGGAGAATATACTTTCTTCCAGGGAAGCACATTTGCTTAAGAATGATATTGGATTGAAGTTGATAGGCGATTACGCGTATAACTCCAGTCTTGGTATTACAGACGTAGACGAAGGGCCATACAAATGGAGAACACGTGTGGGTGTGGATTGGGATTTACTTCGCGATGGACTATTAAAACGAAAAAGACAGAAAAAGCTTCTTAAAAAGCAAATGGAAGTAGAAGACCTTCAGAGCATAATGGATAAGAGAAGAGAGAACTATTATTATCTCAGGAACCTGATAATTTACCTTTTCAGTCAGGATAAAATTCGAAATTTAGAAAAGAGAAAAAAGATTTTGAGAGAACTCCTGGTACTTTCCAGAAGAAAATATTTTCAGAATAGGATATTTCTTGAGGAAACCATTAAGCTGGAACGTGATCTTGCCAGGGTAGAAAATCTTCTCGATAACTACCTTAAATACAGAAAAGAGTTCGTAACATATTCAGACCTTAATGCCATTTCCATTACTTCCAGTGACCTTCCTGTGGTTAGTATAGACATAGATGCCCTATTGAAAGAGCTTGATATGCCACCTGGATTATCGGAGATTCTTCGTTTAAATCAGGAGCAGGTAAACTTAAAATACAGTTTCTGGAAGGATGTAAGGCTGAAATTATGGCTATATTATTACTATTACAACCGTGTGGTTACCACAAATAACTTCTTCTCCATGGGAGTCCAGATAAATATTCCATTTCCATTCTCGCTTCAGAGTAGAAGGGAAATAAAAAAGGCAGAAAGCGAGCTTTTCAGGACGAAATTTGAACGAATGGTACATGCAAATGTCCTTGAAGCCATGAATTCCTATGATGAATACAAATATAAAATGGATGATCTGATAAATTTCCTTAATAAAAGGAGAATTTTACAGGTAAGGTTGAAGAGAGCTCAAATCGAACACGAATTTGGAGCAAGAAGAATTTCATATTGGGATGTTTTGAATATAGTGAAGCAGCTGCTTGAAGTGGATTATGAGATATACCATATTCGTCAAGAAATGTACCTGAGGATGATAAAAATGTTCAGGAACTATGGCGGGAAAAATATCGGGAAGTTTTTGAGGAAGGCCAATCTTGGGGAATTTCAGCGAATAGATATTTACAGGGGTAAAAGATATTTATATGTCTGGTCCCGTAGTTTTAATGACCTGGACAATGAATTTTTCATTCAATTTCTAAAGGTCAGAGAAATAGACAATGTGCTCATTTCTGTAGGTAAAGCAACAAATATGTCGAAATTAAAAGCTTTCCTTGAAAGGGCTGCTCAGAAACATATAGCCGTTTATGCATTGTTTTCTTCCAATCAATGGATAAATCCATCCCATTTTCATGAGATAAAAACGCGTCTATCCATTACTAACAGGTTGAAATTCAGGGGAGTTCACATTGACATTGAACCCCACACTCTTCCTGACTGGAATAGACATATGAAGAAATACATGAGTAATTATCAGAAAATGCTGGAGATTGTAAAATCCCATTTGCAACCCGAACAGGAACTTTCTGTGGCTATACCATTTTCCAGTTATAATGCTTATTCCAGGATTGTTTTCCCTCTGGTAGACAGAGTTTTTGTTATGGTTTACGGTTCCTCTAATTTTGATGTTAAGAAAATAAAGAGAAAGATGGGTACATATATTAAAGATTACAGAGACAGGATAGTTATAACCCTTCGTCCTGCAGATTTTAAAGATGAACTGGAGATGGAGGATTTCATAGATAGGTTATTTGAATCCGGTTATTTTGGTGCCTTTGCTTTTCATGATATAGAAAAACTTTTAAGAGTGGGAGGTTGATATGCGTTTAAGGAAAAGAACCCAACATGTCTCAGGTGTTGGTGAGGATTCCGGCGCAAAAAGGAAGATCAATATAGGAAGATATTTGTATTTTCTGATTTTTGCGTTAATTATGGTCTTTCTTGTTGTAAAGTGGGGAAAGGGATTTGTTTACGTGAAGGGATATGGACAGATAAAGATTTCCAGACTTAATGTTCAGGAGATAACCGATATAAGAGTACTGAAAATGATGGTAGAAGAAGGTCAAAAGATAAAGAAGGGGGAAATTTTATTTTCCTTTACAAGGCGTCCCGAGTTTTTCCAGAAACTTCAGGTTTTTGACCTTCAGAATTTAAAAGGCTCCGGTGAATATATGAAATTTGAGGAACAATTGAGCAAGATGACCAAAGAATTAAATAAGAAGTTAAAGGAGAGAAGATTTCTTACTGAAGAGATCAGGAGAGCTCATGATGGTTACAGAAAACTCAAGAGGCTTGTGCTTTTAAAAATTGAGACAGAAGACAATCTGGAAAAGGCAAAGGAAAAATACATGAAATTGTTGCATCAGAGGACTCTGGTAAACGAAGAGATCCATTATCTTTCTTCAAGGGTAAATCACCTGAGGCAGTTACTTCATGTAAGTGCTCAGACCCTGGACATGAAGCTGAACTGGAAGGATTTTTCCAGGTATACAGAGGTGGTGCTTTCAGGGTCAAGAATATTTAAATTTGAACTTTATAAAACCGATGGGAAACTGGAATTTCTCTTGAAGGATAGAATCTCCAATTACACTTACGAGGGTGGAAAAGAAACATTCATAAAAGCAACCAATTTCGATATCAGGAAAAACAAAGTGGATGTTTTTCTGAAGGGGAACTTTAAAGTAAAATCCTGCGCTACTTATCTTTATCCTTACAGAATAATTGTACACCTTATGAGAGAATCAGGAGAGGCAGCTTCCGGAAGGGTTAGAATTAACTGTACACCTGTTATGGGTGAGGTGTTCAGGTCTCCCTTCACCGGAATGGTGACGAGAATATACTTTGACAATTATGAAGTTGCACTTAAGGGTGAAAAAATAATGGCCATATTCCAGCCAGGGGAGATCCATATAAAGGGCTTTTTCGAACAGAAGGATCTCAAATATCTTAAAACAGGCGATAGTGTAACCATAGAATTTCCAGATTCTTCAAAATACGAAGGAAAAATTGCCAGACTCTATTATGCTTCCCTGCCTTTACCACCTGAATTTCAGAAAAAATATGAACCCGTTCATCGAAGTATAGTGGCAGACATTATTCCTGACAATTTCAACCTGATCAAGAACAAAGAAATTGAAAAGCTGAGCGTTACCCTATGGGTAAAAAAGAAAATATTTTAAGGGGGAGAAAATGATTGCATTAATTACAGGTAGAGATGATTTAAAGGTTAACATAGAGGGTATTGAACTTGTAAAGATAGAATCGCCTGGAGAAGTTCCTTACAGTTTTCTTGAAAAATACAGGGGAGTTATTGTGGATGCTCGAGATGTCAAATATGCTCTGTCTTTTCTTACCAGAGTGCGTTCAGGAACCACAATAGACGTTTTTCTCAAACCGGTGTTTGTTTATTCTGATTCCACAATTAATGATAAGTATCTTATGGAAATTTCCGATGGTCTTCTGGACTCCAGGAACATAATGGATGTTTTTCCTTTGACGGAGAAAATACTGGAGAAGGTCAGCAAGTTCCACGATTTTCAGGGATATAAACCGGAGCACTTCATTGCCCTGAAGGCTATGCAATATATGGTATCAAGGGAGGTGGACCTGAATCCGGTAATAATGCCCAAATCAAAATTTGGATATGTGTATCCACTCATAACCGTAAACTTTCCAGAGAGGGACGATGCAAGAATGTTTGACATAGTGGAGTTCATCGACAATGAAAACCTTGCGGATTCCAGATTCGTTGACAGAATTCATCTCTGTCCCAGCTGCTCTTCGTCATTTTTGAACTTCAGAGAAATCTGTCCTAAATGCGGTTCGGCAAATCTTGCAATGGATGATTTAATCCACCATTTTTCGTGTGGTTATGTGGGACCTGAAGCGAAATTTAAAAAAGATGATAAATTAATCTGCCCCAAGTGCGGAAAGATTTTAAGACATATTGGAATGGATTATGATAAACCATCGGTGATTTATACATGTAATGAATGTAATTATAGTTTTCAAGAACCTGAAGTGACCGGGTTGTGCATGTATTGTGGGGAAGTTAACGCCGTGGAAAACTTGCTGGTAAGGGATATAAAAAGCTTCCAGGTTTCTCAGGTGACGGTCAACTGCGCAATAAATGGGATAATCCTCTCACTGAGAGACATTCTTTCTGAGACCATGAAGGTTCACACCAATTTTGCGTTCAGAACCATTCTGGAATATGAATTCAAAAAACAAAAACGATACAACGCTCAGAGCGTTCTTGTTTACCTACAGTTTAATTTCAATGGAAACAATCCGGTATTCAGGGAGAACCGGCAGGCTATTTTTGTTGAGATAGCTCATGTAATGAGGGATGTACTCAGGGAATCCGATGTTATTACGGCTTTAAGCGATAATACCTTCGCCATATTGCTGCTGGAAGTTTCACATGAAGAGGCAAAGGAAGTTATGGAGAGGTTGAAGGAAAGAATTAAAAACTTTGTTGAAGATAATTTTCCTGGAGGGCGGCTGGATATATTGGTGGAATACTCCAATATAGAAGAAGCCCTGAGAGGAAGCTATTTCAATATGTATTCAGGAAGCAATGAATGAAATAATAAGATATTTTTCCGAGTTTTCGGATATTTTCCTGTTCTGGAAGACAGTAGGTTTTGCTAAATTTGCTCGCTTTTTCTGGTT
>JAMOUL010000037.1 GCA_027062035.1 Candidatus Aminicenantota bacterium
TCAAAAGATCGTTGAATCCATGGTAGAGCTTTACGCAGAACGCAAGGCAAAGCGCGGCCATTCTTACGCCTACGATCGACTGATTGATGAATTTATAGCGGACTTTGAATATGAGGAAACAGAGGATCAGAAGAGAGCATGGGAAGAAGTAAGAGAAGATATGGAGAAGGAATACCCTATGGACAGGTTACTTGTCGGGGATGTGGGATTCGGCAAAACAGAGATAGCAATGAGGGCAGCATTTCTTGCGGTACTGAACGGAAAACAGGTGGCTGTCCTTGCTCCCACAACAGTTCTGGCCCTCCAGCACCACAAAAATTTCCTCCATAGATTCAGGAATTATGCTGTGGAAATTGCTCTGCTATCCCGTCTTACCCCTGGCTCTGAAGAGGGAAAGATAATTGAAAACCTGAAAAGGGGGAAAATAGACATAGTTATAGGTACACACAGACTTCTCAGCGATGATGTAGGATTTAAAGACCTTGGCCTCCTGATAATAGACGAGGAACAACGCTTTGGGGTAAGACACAAGGAAAAATTGAGGGAGCTCAAGAAGGAAGTTGACTCTCTTACAATGACAGCAACGCCCATACCAAGAACACTAAGCCTTGCCCTGTTTTCTGTGTGGGACCTTTCAATAATCCAGACTCCCCCACCCGGAAGAAAGGCTGTGGAAACCTTTGTACTGCCCTTCAGGGACCCGGTTTTTAAAGAAGCGATTGCAAAGGAACTTCAGAGAAACGGTCAGGTTTATATCGTACTTAACAGGATTGAAGAGCTTGAATCCTACAGGCAAAAAATTGAAGAGATGTTTCCTCATGTACCGGTTTTAATTCTTCACGGCAGAATGCGCCCTGCCACCATAGAGAAGGGAATTATAGAGTTTATGGAAGGAAAATATCCTGTTTTATTGACAACCACAATCATAGAAAACGGAATAGACATTCCAAACGTAAATACGCTCATAGTTCTGAGGGCTGAAAACCTTGGACTGGCTCAATTACATCAGCTCAGGGGAAGGGTGGGACGTTCCCACAGAAAGGCCTATGCCTATTTCTTTACCATGAGCCCCACCCTGGAAGGAAAAGCAGCACAGCGGCTGAGGGCAATAAGGGAATTTACTTCTCTGGGCTCTGGTTTTCAACTTTCCCTTGAGGATATGAATATAAGGGGTGCCGGGACTCTTCTCGGTACCGCTCAGCACGGTCATATAGCAGAACTGGGGATGGATTACTATCTAAAAATTCTTCAGGACACCATTGCCAGGGTAAAGGGGGAAAGAAGGGAAATTGAATTAAAACTTGGACTAAACATAAGAATACCCGATGAATTCATAAGAAATCCGGAAGAGCGAATAAACTATTACAGACTCATTACCTCTGCAGAGGACGAAGAAGAACTGAAAAAAATAGAAGAGGAGATCTCCGATAAATATGGAAAAATACCGGATAAAATGAAAAATGTTTTCATGCTTGGAAAAATATTAATCCTCGCGAAAAGAATTGGAGCAGGAAAACTGGAGAGAAGGGGCGAAGAAATATTTATATCTTTCCAGGAGCCCCCCGATCCTGCTGTTTTGTACAGTTTTGTGGAGAAAGAAAAAGGCAGATTCGAACCCGAGGGAATTGTTCTGCCCGCACGACCGAACGTGAACAGTATTTTTGAAAAGCTTCAGAGACTCGCAAAAATACTTCTGTAATTACTCTATCCACATAGAAAGCTAACAAAAGAGCTTGCAAGAAACCAAAAGGAGCTATATAATTACTCTCTATGAGAAGAATTTTTCTTATCTTATTTTTAATCGTTTCAATTGGTCTAACAGGATGCTCAAGGAAACAAAAAACCGGAAAATCCAGCATCTCTACCGAGGAATCCCCCAGGGTTGTATTGAAAATCGATGACAAGGAGTATACCTTATCGGATTTCCAGGCCTATTTGCTGGGCAAAAAGCTGGAAATGAAAGAACTGGATAATGCCACAAAGAAAGCCCTGTTTGAAGATTTCATTAACACGAGGCTTATGCTGATAGATGCCGAAAACAAAAAAATTATTTTAAATTCCGATGAAATTTCCTTCTACCGGAAAAGCCTTGAAGAATTAAAGGTAAAGGTGGATGCACCGGTTCTTAAGTCAATATACGAAAATCTGCTCATTTCCAAATACCTGCAGAACGCCGTATTTAAAGGAGTGAAGGTCTCTGAAAAGGAAGCCTACGATTATTATAAACAACACCCTGAGAAATTTGTACAGAAGGAAAGGGTGAGGGTGCATCAGATTCTCGTTGACACTGAAGAAAAAGCTCTCCAGATAAGAGAAAAACTGAAAAAATCCTCTGCTTCTGAATTCGAAAAACTGGCTAAGAAATACTCTGTGGCACCTGAGGCCAAAAAAGGTGGAGATATGGGATGGTACGAGAAAGGTGACCTTCCCACTGAGATGGAAAATGTGGTTTTTTCCCTTTCTCCCGGAGAAATTTCCCAGGTGGTAAAAACTGCCCTTGGTTATCATATATTCAGGCTTGACAGGAAACAAAGGGGAAGGATGCTCACCTTTGGAGAGGTAAGGGATGAGATAAAAAGAAAATTGCTCGAAGAAAAAAGAGAAGAAAAATTAAAAGAATGGCTGGACAATTTGAAGAAGGAACATAGAATTACGGTATTCGAGGAAAATCTCGGATTCCCCTATTCAAAGGAGGAAGAATGAAAAAAATAGCGGGGTTTTTTATTCTCTTAACTCTCGTTTTTTCACAGAAATATACCCTTGTAGATCAGGTAATGGCGATTGTGGGAAACGAGATTATCACTCTTTCTGATATAAAAAACTACGAACAAAAGGTTAAAAAGTTTCTGGCAACAAAATATAAGGGAAAAGAACTTGAAGAGGTTTTCCAGAAAGAAAGGAAAAACCTTCTGAAAAATCTTATAGAAAAGAAATTACTACTGGTAAAGGCCAAGCAGGAGGGCATAACAGGGGAAG
>JAMOUL010000038.1 GCA_027062035.1 Candidatus Aminicenantota bacterium
AGATCTCAAGATCGCTCTAAAGAATATGGCAAAGCAATATGGCTTTTCCACTGTTCAGGAACTGGAAGCAGCAATGGCAAAACAGGGGATAAATGTAGATGAATGGAAAAAGGACGCACTGGAAAATGTTATCCAGCAGAAACTTATTCAGAAAGAAATAGATATGAATATTCACATCACAGAAGGAGAAATAAGAAGTTACTACGAAGAACATCTCGAAGAGTTCACAACTCCGGAAAAATGGAATCTGAAGGCAATAAAGGTGGAAAAAGGGCCTGAAGCTGAAAGGAAGAAAGCTGAAATTGACAGAATAATCAGGGAAAAGGGGTTCGAAGAGGCGATAAAACTATCCGCTCCCCCCTTCAATACAACGGGTGGAAGCCTGGGAGAAGTGTCAAAGGAAGAATTAAGAGAGGATTTTCTAAGGGCAATCAAAGGTAAGGGAAAGGGATACATAACTCCCTGGATAGAAACCGACGATGGCTGGTACCGTCTGGAAGTGGTGGATTATAAACCACCCAGTGTAAAAAAATTAAACGAAGTGAGAAAGAAGATAGAAAAAATAATCTTCAACGAGAAACGAACCGAAAAGGTGAAGGAATTCATCAAAAATTTAAAAAAAGAAATATACGTTAAAATTCTCAGAAACTATCCAGAATAATGAAGTATATGATCTTTGTCCCTCCCGGGGGATATTTTGCAGAAAGGTGGTCAAAGGGTTCATTTATGCCCCCTCTGGGAATAATTTACATAGCCACTGTACTTAAACAAAATGGAGTGGATGTAGAGCTTGTTCCAGCGGAACTCCTAAATATGAGCTGGCAGGAAATAGCCAGAAAAATAGAGACAGAAAAACCGGACATTGTAGGGGTAACCTCCACAACTGAAAACAGATTTCAGGCATTTAAGCTTTTAAAAATAGCAAAGAAAGCAAGACCACAGGTCTGGACTGTCTTCGGAGGACCGCATGCTTCTATGGCAGCAAGGGATACACTGGAACATATCCCCTACATTGACATAGTTGCAAGAAATGAAGGAGAAATAACTTCCCTTGAAATGGTAAAGGCTCTGGAAACCTCAGATCCCTATACAAATCTAAAAAAGGTGACGGGTATTACCTTCAGAGATGCAGACGGTACGGTTATTGAAAACCCCAGAAGGCCTTACATAAAACCCCTTGACCTAATACCCATTCCAGACAGGGAGTTAATTCAATTCAGAAAATACAATTTTTCCATAGAGATTCCCGGCAAAGGAAAGGTTCCTGCACTCAATATGATGACTTCCAGAGGTTGCCCATTCAATTGTAATTTCTGCGCGACTCCGGTAAACTGGGGAAGAGCCGTAAGAATGCATTCCATAGATAGAGTGATTGAGGAAATAGAACTTGGTATGAAGAAATACAATATACAGGCAGTCTGGTTCTACGACGACACCTTTGATGCCAATCCTAAAAGACTGGAAAAGCTGTGCGATATATTCATAGAAAGGAAATATAACATAAACTGGTATGCGGAGGTAAGGGTTGATATCCTTACAAAACCCCTCCTGGAAAAGATGGTAAAATCTGGTCTGTATTATCTCTCTTTCGGGGTAGAAGCTGGTTCTGAAAGGGTTAGGAAGGAAATTATAAGAAAAAATGTTGATCTGGAGCAGGTTAGAAACGCAATAAAATGGGCAAATGAACTGGGAATCACACCAAACCCCTTCTTCATCTTTTCACATCCCACGGAAACATGGGAGGAAGCCCAGGAAACAATAAAACTTATAGAAGAGTTCAGTCCTTACTCAGATATTTCCGTTTCTATCCTTCACGTTTATCCGGGAACGGATCTGGAAAAAACGGCGATAGAGCTGGGAGTAATTCCCGGTGATTTCACATGGACCAGGAAAAGGGATTCAAGAATCATAACACTTCCCGCAGCTCAGGGAGATGTCCCCCTGTTTAAACATCTTCTTTCGTGGGCCCAGATTAGTGAGCTTATTTTCAGATGGAATCTGGCGCAGAAAAAGGTTTCCATATGGAGAAAGGCAATACTTGCCATTAAAAATATAAGAAGCTGGAAGGACATTCCCAGATATGCGATAATGTTTTTTGTATATTTAAAATTAAAGATTAAAAAGGCTCTGGGATGGATGTAATTCTTATAAGATTCGGGGAAATTTCCCTGAAGGGAGCAAACAGAGGAAAATTTGAAAATGCCCTTAAGGATAACATAAGAGCTTTCCTTAAAAAAGAAGGGATAAGTTTCTTTGGTGTCCGTTCTTCTTCGGGAAGAATTTTTATAGATAAACCCTCCACCCTTCCGGACCTTTCCAGGGTCCTCGGTATAGTTTCCTATTCCCCTGCATGGGAATTTGTAGACCTGGAAGAGGTAAAAGAATTCCTCGCGGCCCGGGAAGAGCTCTTTAGCAAAGCCAGCTCCTTCCGAATTACTGCATCAAGAGCCGATAAGTCCTATCCTCTTACTTCTCCCCAGATTGAAAGGGAGGTTGGAGAAGTTGTATTTGAAAAATTTAAAACTCCGGTTAACCTGAAAAACCCGGAAATAAACGTAGGTGTTGAATACATAGAAGGAAGCTTTTACGTATATTTTGAAAAAATCCCTGGATGGGGAGGACTACCTGTAGGCATATCAGGAAAACTTGTTGTCCTCATCTCTGGTGGAATTGATTCACCGGTAGCTGCTTTTTTAATGATGAAAAGGGGAGCAAGGCTTATCCTGGTACACTTTAGAAAGTCTCCTTACGTAGATAAAATCCCAGAGCTTCATAAGATTCTCTCTTCATATGCAGTTGGAGTTGAACCCGAACTGATAATTCTCGATCTTAAAAAAATTAGTAGTTTTTACAAAATAATGACTGAAGAACCTCTGACTCATAGATACATGTGTGTACTCTGCAAGAATATGATGCTTAAGGTTGCTGAAAAAATTGCACTTAAAAAGGGAGCACTCGGGATTGTAACCGGAGATAGTCTGGCTCAGGTAGCTTCACAAACCCTGGAGAATCTTGCTGCCCAGAGGTATGGTGTTAAACTTCCTGTATACTCCCCTCTCATAGGAATGGACAAGGTGGATATTATAGACATAGCAAAAAAAATAGGCACCTATGAACCTTCTATCAAACACAGGGAAGAACCCTGTCCCCTTCATCGACATCCAACCACCACTGCGGATTTAAATAAGTTTCTGGCTTTAAGGGAAAAGGTTATTAAAAAACTTGGATATATACCATGGGAAAAATTCTGAAAATTATATTAATTTTATCTATAGCTTTTGTTTTTTCTTTCTGTAATTCTTCGGAAAAACACAAACCCGAAACAAAGGTTCTCAATGTGGGTGTGGAATGGGTTAGTAAAACCTACGATCCACATAAGTCCATAGGCTTACCGGATGTTCTCTGGCAAAACTTTGTTTTTGAACCCCTGTTTAAATACGATGAAAATCTGACTCCTGTTCCTGTCCTTGTGGAGAAAATAACTTACAATAAAAAGAAAAAATTTATAGTTATAAAACTTAAAAAAAATCGTAAATTTAGCAACGGAGAACCGGTTACCTCCAGAGACATAATTGAATCTTTTAAAAGATCTTTAAAACTATATCCCTTTTCTTCTTATCTTATGGAAATCAAAGGAGCCGCAGAGTTTAAAACAGGAAAAGCCAGGGATGTAAAAGGTCTGGTAGCAACGGGGAAGGACTCATTAAAGGTTTACCTTAAAAGGACACTGCCCATTCCCTCCCATCTTTTCTCCACTCCTGATACCTCTATTGTGAAAGTGGGTTGCAATGGAAAATGCCTGTATGGAACCGGACCCTATAGAATATCTTCCATAAGAAAAAGCTCAAGGGAAACAACAATCGAACTCAAGCCAAATCCTTACTTTGAACCAGCCCCCAGCATAACCACTGTAAACTTTCACCTGTATCATTCCAGAAATGCATTCTTCAGTCAAATAGGAAACTGCAAACTTGATATTTTTGTCAATTATATCCCCTATAAACAGGAGGTCCCTTCCTGTTACACCATCATAAGGTCCCCATTAATGGGAGGATTATATATGATCCTCAACCCATGGTTACCCCCCACAGATAAAAGAGAAATACGATATCTCCTGAGATATCTCTCCTGGAAGAGCAAATTTGCAGAAACCATAAAGTATCCACTGGGAATCCATCCGAAGTTAATTGTTCCTTACGGTCTGGTCTATTTTTCCTTTTTAAAAACCGCAGGTTTCCAGGAGGTACCTCCAAAGGATTTAAATTTAACCCTTTTTACAATGAATCTGAAGGAACAAACAAGGATGCTGTTTCTTGAGTATCTTGCCCGTAAACTCTCAAACTATAAAATAACGTTAAAAAATCTCGGATGGGTAAGGGATTGGGGAGAATTTACAAGGAGAGGGGACAAGAAAAAGGTTAACTTCTTTCTTATTTATTACGTACCATCCAGTCCTTCTTCATATTATTTCTTTTACTCCCTTTTCTCTCCAAAAGGAGAACTGAACGAATATAATTATCCTTATCCTGAGGGATTAAAACTTCTGGAAAAATATGCTGAAACCGAAAGTGGAAAAGAAAGGGTAAAACTTCTTAATGAAATGGAAAAAATAGCGGAAAAAGAAAACACTTCTTTTCCGGTAATGTATACTTTATTTATGGTAGGCAAAAAGAAAAGTTTTTACGGCCTTAAAACAAATAATCTTGGTTTTATATTCCTGAGAAATCTGAAGAAGTTAAAATGAAACTCAAGAAAAAAATAATAATTTCTGTGGTTCCGATCCTTCTTTTAATGGGTATTATGACCACTCTATCAGTAACGTTCTACCTTAAAAGGCGTCTTGTTTCGGACATCAAATTTTCCATAAAAAATCTGGCTATATCAGTAAAAACACTATCCGAATTTCCCCTCGCTAACTATGATTATTCGTTGCTTAAGAGAAATCTTACCTCGGTTTTCAGCGATAGAATTTCTTATATTATTGTTTTCGATGCTAAGGGTATAATAGCTGGAGCTGTTTATAAAAAGGATCTGGAAGATAGCATATACAATCGAAAGGTAACCGGAGAAGATTTTCTAAAAGAAAAAGAGGAAGAAATAGAGATAAACGGAAGAGTATTTTACGAAATAAGTATGCCCATTAAAGCTACAGGTTTCAATAAACCCCTCGGTGTTGTAAAAATAGGGGTAAAACAGGAAGAGATCTATAGCACCGTAATGCATACAGTATTCTACATTCTGGCATTTCTGATGGGTTCTGTTATTTTCTCCATAATCATAGTACTTGCTGTCTCAGATGCCATCTCAAAGCCTCTATCACAGCTTAGCAACGCAGCGGAAAAAATCGCCAGCGGCAACTTTTCCATAGAAATTCCCACAATAGAAACCCCTGATGAAATAGGCAAACTGACCATTGCATTCAAGAAGATGGCACGAAGAATAGAAGAAACCCTGAAAGAACTGGAGAAATATCAACAGGAACTGGAGGATAAGATAAAGGAAAGAACCCAGAGTTTACGCCTCGCCATGGAAAAACTTGAAAACAGCCGGAAAAAGATAGAGGAAGCAGAAAGAATATCCCAGATTTCCAAGGTAATTTCTGAAATCTCTCATCAGATAAACAACCCTGTCTCCATAATACTTGCCAATATAGAAATGTTAATGAAAACCACAGATGATGAAAAATTTAAGAAACGACTCTCCACCATAAAACAGGCTTCGAAGAGAATTTCCTCCCTTATAGACAAAGTAGATATGCTTGTAAAAAGCGATGTTGGAGTAAGAAACCTCGTGGATCTTAACAGTGTTGTAGAAAAATTGAAACAAATCTATGAAGAAAGGGGAGTTAAATTTGAAGTGGGTCCGGGGAAAAAACCCGTATTTGCAAATGAAGAGTATCTTGTAGAGGCTCTTAAAGAATTAATAGATAATGCTTTGGAAGCCGTGGAAGGAAAAGAAGATGGGAATGTCGTGGTAAAGCTAACAATAGATGAAAACTCGAATGAATTCGTTATAGAAATTCAAGATACAGGTACAGGAATGGACGCTGAAACCCTGAATAAAGCACTGAATCCATTTTTCACTTCAAAGCCAGACAAAAAGGGTCTGGGTTTAACTATAGCAGGAAACATCATAAAAAGTCACGGTGGAAAGATGGAAATTTCCAGTAAAGAAGGGGAAGGAACGAACGTGCGGGTGTCATTTAAAATATAAAAAAGCGCGCCCGGAGGGACTCGAACCCCCAACCGGCGGATTAGAAATCCGCTGCTCTATCCTGTTGAGCTACGGGCGCCACTATCGGGGCGAGAGGATTTGAACCTCCGACCCCCTGCTCCCAAGGCAGGTGCGCTATCCAGGCTGCGCCACGCCCCGCAAATAGAGAAAAATTTTAACAGAATACAGGGTTTTCGTCAACACCAATTCATTCGGAAAACCTGAAGCCCTTCTCCCTGAAAATCCTGATACAGGCATCAACTACGTCAGGGTCGTAATATTTCCCCTTAAACTTCTCGATTTCCTTTAAAGCCTCTTCAACTCCGACAGCAGGCCTGTAAGGACGATGTGAACTCATAGCCTCCACCACGTCAGCCACTGCAACAATACGTGCCTCCAGACTTATTTCCCCATCCTTTAATCCAGCCGGGTACCCGCTTCCATCAAGCCTTTCATGATGCTGAAGGACTATCTTGTCTATGGGCCAGGGAAATTCTATCTCTTTGATTATTTCATATCCAGCCTCAGGGTGTGTCTTTATAATTTCATATTCGGCCTCTGTAAGTCGACCTGGCTTGCTTAAAATCTCCAGAGGCACCTGAATCTTCCCTATATCGTGAATCATAGCTCCGAACCTTATCCCTTCAATGCGATCCCCGGAAAGTCCCATCTCTCTGGCTATAGCCACAGAGAGCTCTGCAACTCTTCTCTGGTGTCCTGCAGTGTAAGGATCTCTCTTTTCAATGGCTATCGCCATTGCTTCTATGGTCCTGTTAAGGGATTCTCTTAACCTCCTTTCGGCTTTCTGTCTCTCATCCTGCGCTTTCTTTATTTCAATAGCGAGGGCTATCTCCTCGGAAATCAGCTCCAGGATACATACATCGCTTCGGGTAAATGCTTCTTCTGTTTTGTAGCTCTGTAATACCATCAATCCTATAACTCTATCTCTTATTTTAAGTGGAACTCCTATCCATACCTTGGGAGGCAACTTTGTCTTTTTTATAAATCCTCCCCTTATCTTTTTCTTAATGTCTTCCAGTGTTAAAAAAACCGGAACTCTGGATTTTATGGTGTTCTTAATCAGCTCCTCTTCTTCATTAAATACTTCCTGTCGCTGTTTTTCCCCAAAGAAGTAAGGAAAACTCAGGCGCTCCTCCTTTTCTGATAGAATCACAAAAAAGTTCTCCGTGTTCATAATCTTACCAAGGGCAACCCTTACCCTATCAAGTAGTTCAGGTAAACCTCTTTCATTATGGATTTCTGCCATTATCTTGTAAAGGGAACGCAGGGCTATTTCCACCTTTCTGGTTTCGGTGATATCAACCATTATGAAAATTACCTTTTCAAGAGCCCCGTCCTTATCCAGGAGTGGAGTGAAAGAAATACGAAAGGTTTTATTCAATCTTTCAATATCAACTACCCTTTCACGGCGGATATGCCTCCCGGAATTTAAAAGACGAAGTACAGGACAATCCTCAGGAGGTTTTCCTTTTTCACAAAGAAGGGAATAACATTTTCTCCCTATCACATCATCCCGTTTTGCTCCAATTAGTTTCACTAACGCCCTGTTCGCTTCAAGAATTTCAAAATCCCTGTCCGTGATGAAGGTCGGGGAACCGATGGACTCAAGGATTTTCTTCGTTTCCTTGAGGGATTTAAAAAGAGACTCTTCAATTTCTTTTCTTTTAGAAATGTCCCTCAGTATCCCATAGGCATACCATTGATTATTTATTTTTAAGGGATAAACTGAGACTTCAAGAGGGACCCTTTCTCCATTTTTTTTGATTCCCACGCATTCCGTAATTCTGTTTGTCCGTTTTCCCCTGCCTGTTGTAAGAAAATTAACAAGACTATCTTTAGCCCTCTTTCTAAATTCTTCG
Organism: Candidatus Aminicenantota bacterium; assembly: GCA_027062035.1. Classification (GTDB taxonomy): domain Bacteria; phylum Acidobacteriota; class Aminicenantia; order S016-38; family S016-38; genus S016-38. Next base: position 8,094 of record JAMOUL010000038.1, read on the forward strand.
GGGACTATAACTTCAAAAAAAGGCTTCCCTTTAACTTCTTCCTCTTTGTAAGCAAATATGGTCTCTGCTCCTTTATTCCATAAAATTATTCTTCCCCTGCCATCTATTCCTACAATCGCCTCCCTGGCCCTGGAAGCAAGATGTCGGGCAATTAGAAAAATTAACTCTCTTTCATCCATTTGCCCTTGTAATTTACTTTTATATTATAAGAAAAATTTATAAAAAAATTATAAAGGTTTTCAAGAGCTAATCAGGCACAATTGTTACTATTTATGTTATAATTATTTTTCTAATATTTATACTAAGGAGGAATTATGAATTTCTCGTTAACAGTTGTTTTTACTGCTGGATTGCTCACATTTTTTACTCCCTGCATTTTTCCTCTCATACCAGTTTACATATCCCTTTTAGTCGGAGAAGGAGTGGAGGAAATAGCCGAAAGTAAGACAAAAAGGTTCTCTCTTCTCCTGAACGCAGCAGCCTTTAACCTCGGATTAATGATCGTCTTTGTAATTATGGGGATATCTGCAACTGCCCTGGGGGCCTTCTTTATTAAGAATCGCGAGATAATGCGCCAGCTCGGGGGATTACTCATATTCCTGTTTGGATTGAAATTCCTGGGCTATCTTAATGTTAACTTCCTTGACTACGAAAAGCGGCTTGGACCTGACAGGGTGAAATCAGATATTAGAATACTTAACTCCTTTTTAATAGGTTTCTTCTTCGGTTTCGGATGGTCTCCCTGCCTTGGCCCTGTTCTCGGTTCCATACTCACCTACACTGCCATTTCTACAACCAGGCTCTTTGAAGGCGGTTTTTATCTTCTTGTATATTCACTGGGATTCGCAATTCCCATGCTTTTATTAGCCCTGTTCTTCCAGCCATTTATGAATTTATTTAAAAAAGCTCGTAAGCTTATTCCTGTTGTAGAAAAGATTATGGGCGGAATTCTGGCTATAATGGGTGTATTGCTGATAATAAATAAGCTGACTTTCTTCGAACCTAATCTCTTCCCGGAAAAAAAGATTACCGGAGTGCAAACAACCCAGAAATCCACCGCTGGGGAAAAAGCACTTTGTGGAGTAAATGAACTCTGTGCAACGGAAGAAAAAGGAGAAGGCGCAGAACTTGCTTCTCCCTATTCCCTGGGCGAAAATACTTTAATACCGGTTAATAAACCGGTCCTTATCGAATTTTATAGCAATTCGTGTCCGATATGCAGGAGCATGATACCCATAATTAATGCTATAGAAAGGGAATGTACCGGAAAGAATCTTGCCCTTGTAAAAATAAACATAAACTCCCCTGATGCTGCTCCTCTGGTGAAAAAATACAGGATCTTTGGGGTTCCCACCTTTGTATTTCTGGACAGTTCAGGGAAAGAAGTGGCAAGGCTTCTGGGTTATCAGGAACCTGCCAATTTCTCACGAATTCTCAAGATCATCACATCCCAGCAGTGCAAATTCTTTTCCAAGTTAGACCATTAAAATAAAAATTTCTACGATTATTCACCAACTCATAAATTATGGTTTAAAGAAGGACTAAAATTGCATAACGTTCAGAAAGGTCTGCATGAGCTCAAAGAAGGAACTTCTATCTATTACCTCTTCATCTTTGAAATCTATATTCATCGCTTCAAGGTCTTCCTTCAGGTATAAAAATTTAACCCCTTCGCTGAGCTTTTCCTCTATTATCTTCTTAAATTCCCAGGGAGAGGTTTCCTTTACAACCACAGCATCCCCCACAAATACAACAAGGTCGCCCTTTTCCGCAAGTGATAGACCTATATAAGGTTCCCTGGTCTCAAGTGGGGATTTAGAAATAATGTAAAGGACATCCACACATATATTTTAGTTTTAAAATGAGATAGAATCAAGCATCAGCAGGAGCTGGCGATGGCTCTGCTTCAAAGGCACGTTTTTTGATTTCCCTGAACTTCCTGGAAATCTTTTCAAGTTTTGCTTCTATTTCAGGAGAGGGAGTCTGGTCCTTTGTTGCAATGTGATAGTCCACTATCATCATGGTCATTGCCAGAGAGTCAAAAAAGGCAGCCTTAAGCACAAGGGCAAACCCTATTATTCCAGCAATCACAAGCCAGTCCATTGTCGAAGAAAGTGATCTTGAAAATGGAAGATAGATCAGAAGTAGAGGAATTCCAACTGCAAACAAAAACAAAACACTCATTACAAGAAGTTTTATTCCCGAACCGATTATCTTCTTCCAGCTCTGAAAATAGAGAATTAACCCGTCCTTTGCAGACTTCCAGAAGTTTTCGTCACCCCTTACCATTGCATAGGATAGAACAGCTTCATCTATGTAGGTCAGGGAATATTTAATTATCCCCTGTACCACCCTCATTATATCCTTCAGACCAGGAAGGGGAATAAGCCCTGAAACCGTCATTAAAGTGGAATTTATGGCTCTTATAACACCAGCCACCAGCCTGTCCAGAAGGAAAAATATGGAAACTTCCTTGAAATGAGAAATGACCTTTTCCTTACCAAAGGTGAACTGGCTCTTGCCCTCGGGTATCTCCTCATTCATGATAAAGGCTGTTATAACTGCAACGTGCGCACCTTTTACCAGATAAATTAAATACATCTTGAGCAACCTGAACAGTCCTATAAATACAATAAATCCTATAATACCGATAATGCCTGCTGCTCCGGAAAACTTGCTTATAAGCATTGCTATGAACCCGAAATATAATAAACTCAGGACCAATGCCAGCAGGTTTACCCCGAGTCTTACAAGGATAATGGGCATGGTTTTAAAGAAAAGTCCGAATCCTTTCTCAAGATTTAATTGCATCATATCCTCCTTAAAATTATTCCCTTGTTATTTTCAATTTTCTCATACGATTTACGGCCATGGCGAGTTCCTGTCTTCTCACCATAAACATTGAGGGAGAAATCCTTGAAAGGACCTCCAGCCCCCTCTGTTCAACATCCCTTTCCCAGCGAGAAAGGAGTTGAGAAAGGGTTGTTTTTTCCTTTCTCTGAAGGTCAAAGAGGTATCTTAAAGAATAGGATATGGTTTTAAGCTGTCCCTGGCTTCTTATTTGTTCAAACGAGTGGGTGTCCAGCTCCTCTGCTCCGTAGAGTATAGTCTCACCCTTGACCTTTATTCTGTCCTTTCCTCTGAAATAAGGGGAGAAACTTTCCGGTTCGGGTGTTCTCTCAACAGGCTTCTTAAGAGGGGGAAATTCTCCTTTAAAACTGGATGGGTACCTTGAAACAATTCGTTTTGCTTCAGAAGTTTCGTCCTCTGGTAGATATTCTTCCATTACAATCACAAGATCAGCCACAGAGAGGTATTCCCCTGCTCCTCCAGCCACTATTATTGTGGAAATTCCAAGCTCCTTCATTTCCTTTATTCTCTCTACAAACGGTATTATCGGTTCCTTCCTTATAAGTTCTGCCATCCTTTCGTCCTTTATCATGAAATTGGTGGCTGTTGTATCCTCATCGATAAGAATAAGGGAAACTCCGAATTCCATTGCTTCGGAAATGGAAGCCGCCATGGAGGTAGAACCAGAAGCATCCTCTGTGGAAAAATCGGTTGTTTCAAGTCCACTGGGAAGGTCTCTTATGAAATTAGAAATATCCACCCTCTTCACCGACCTGCCATCTTCAGCCCTGACCTTAAGAGCATCTTCTACGGTAATAACCCATTCTCTACCATCGCCCTCTATGTGATTGTACACTCCGTTCTGGATCGCCTCAAGAAGAGTCGTTTTTCCGTGATAACCGCCACCTGATATAAGGGTAATTCCCCCGGGAATCCCCATCCCTGTGATCTTTTTTCCGCATGAGAGTTCAATTTCCACTTTTAATTTTCTTGGGGAAATGAAGAACTTTGCACCCTTCATCGGCAGATCACTTATACCGCTTTCTCTTGGAAGTATGGAACCGTCTCCAACAAAGGCTACAAGACCGAGTTCCTTTAATTTACGTCTGAGTTCCTGCTGGCATTCGTAAAGGACCACGTGGTTTTCCAGGGCCGTTTTGTTCTGGACGCCAAAATGGAGTTTATCGGCTATTCTTGGTATTTTTTTGAGAAGTATTTCCTCTGCCTCCTTTCCCAGGATCCGCCTTCCATGAGCAGGAAGTCCAACGTAAAATTTCACAGTGAGCACTCCATTTCTGAGGGAAACCGCAGAGCGAGGGATAATTATCTGTCCCGGTTCAGAAACGGAAATAGTCCCGCTACCTCCTGTTCCCTTCCTTTCCGATTCCCTCCTGCAAAGTTCCCAGAGTCTTCTATAAATAAAATCCTCTGTGGCGATCCTCGCTTCTCCCTCTGTATATCTTCTGGAATACCCATGACTCTTAATGGTTAGTTTAACCACCGAGGGAGTGGCAAAGGGGTCCCCCTGTATTCTTAAAAATTCAAGCTCAAAGCCTCGGAATTTATAGCTTCCCCTTAAAGTGGAATAGGCCTTATAGCCCCTTCCATCAATCTCTCTAAGCTTTCTTCTCAATCTGTCCATCTTCTCCTCCAAATAACCTGAAATAGTTTTTCACAAGTACCTGCGATAATTCTTCCAGATGCATTTTCTTTAATTGAGCCAGTTTTTCAGCCACTTTCACAACGTAAGCAGGCTCATTCCTTTTACCGCGAAATGGAACAGGGGCAAGATAGGGCGAATCCGTCTCCACGAGTATCCTGTCGTGGGGAGTTTTTATAGCTACATCCCTTATAAAATCTGCCCATTTAAAGGTAATCATTCCAGAGAAGGAAATGTAAAACCCCTTTTTAATACCGAAATCGGCAAGCCAGGGCTCCTCTGAAAAGCTGTGAAAAACCCCTATTACATTGAACTCTTCAAGTATTCTGGCAATATCATCGGCTGATTCCCTGCTGTGAATAATAACGGGAAGGCTGTAGCTCTCCGCTATTTCAAGCTGTTTCTTAAGTGCTTCCTGCTGGTCTTTCCCGGGAGAAAAATCATAGTGGTAATCCAGACCAATTTCCCCTATAGCAACCACAAGCTTCTCCTTTGCTGCCCTTTTTACCAGGGATTCCCTCTCATCATCAAAATCCCTTGCTTCATGGGGATGAACTCCAACGGCAAGATGGATACTGGAACTTCCGGGAAAAAGCTGGAGGGCTTTTTCAAACTCCTCTGTGGTAC
>JAMOUL010000039.1 GCA_027062035.1 Candidatus Aminicenantota bacterium
TGTAAACATATTGGAAATGTAGGCCTGAAATTGTTTACCAAAGGGATTTTGAGCTGTGAGCCAGGGCTCTACTTCTATTCCCTCTTCCTTTAAGGCGCGAAGTAAAGAATGAACTATCTTCCTGTGTCCTCCTTCCACAAAGGGGACATCAGAACAAACAACCATTAGCCTCACAGGTGAATTCTAACAGAAAACTTACTTCCGCTGGAAAGGAATTTATCCTTAACACGGGAGTTCCTTTGAAAGTAAAAACCCAAAGCTTTACAATGTAATTGTGGAAGTTTTAAAGGACTATATGGATTTTCTCAGGGCAAGAGGACTTTCTAAAAATACCATAGAAGCCTACGGTTCTGATGTGGAAAAATTTCTCAATTATACAGGAGGAGATTACACCAGCGAAAAAAAGCTTAAGGATTATGTTAGAAATCTCTTTCTATACCTCTCTCCCCGTTCCTCTGCCCGGACCATTTCTTCATTGAGAAGCTTCTACAACTATCTTCTGCTTACCAGAAGAATAAAGAAGGACATGACGGTAATTCTGGTTCTTCCTAAAATCCCGCCCAGTGTTCCTGAATTCCTCACTAAAGCAGAAGTAGACGCCCTGCTTTCTGTCCCGGACGTAAATACTCCTGACGGGTTAAGGGACAGAGCAATGATGGAACTTATTTATGCCACGGGAATGAGGGTTTCTGAACTTGTGAACCTGACCGAGGATGATGTGGATTTGAAGGAAAGGTTCGTGAAAATAAGGGGAAAGGGTGGCAGGGAAAGGATTGTTCCCTTCAGCAAGAAGGCCAGTAAGTGGGTCGAAAAATATTTGAGGGAAGCCAGAGGAGCACTATGCAAAAAAAGATCCCCCTTCATCTTTGTAACAAGGAGGTGCAAACCCATGTCAAGGCAAAGATTCTGGCAAAAATTAAAGGAATACGGGAGAGCAGCAGGTATAAAAGAAGAAAGGGTATGGCCGCATATTCTGCGACACACATTTGCCACCCATATGCTTGAGGGAGGAGCTGACCTGAGAGTTATACAGATGATGCTTGGACATGCCTCCCTCACTACGACCCAGGTATATACTCATATCGACCTTAATAGATTGAGAAGAATATATGATAAATTTCATCCACGGTCCTGATTTAAGGTCTTGATTTATGGAATTTTTTATTATATTATAAAATTATGATAGACGATAAGACAAAAAAAATACTTCAGCTCCAATCGGAAATATGCAGTGCTCTTTCAAACGTAACCCGACTGGAGATCATTTATTTACTTAAGGAAGGGGAAAAGAGCGTATCAGAACTGGCACTCGAGCTGGGAGTTTCGATGTCCAACCTATCCCAACACCTCCGGATACTCCGGGAAAAGGGACTTGTAAAGTATAGAAAGGATGGACAGCACATTTACTATTCCCTTGCCAGTGAAATGGTAAACACCATATGCACCAGCATGCGGGAAATAGTAAAGCAAAACCTGGAAGCATTCCTGGCTTTAAGAAGTCCTAGTTTCTGAGAAGTTCAGCTATCTCTCTTTCAAATTCAGGTGCCAGCTCTTTAGCAAAGCCTACTTCTATCTTTTTTACATTACCGTTTTTGTCTATCAAAAAAGTTGCAGGAACCCCATTTACCCCATATATCATGGATAGCATGTTATCCTCATAATCCATGGCAAGGGGAAATTTTATTCCCACAGTGTCCCGAAAAGCTCTGAGCGTTTCTTCGCTGTCCGTGGTATTCACGCAAATTCCCAGCAAAACCAATCCTTCCTTTGTATATTTCTCATAAATACGATTCAGGAATGGCATCTCCTCTCTGCAATGGGGACAGTACATAGAGAAGAACACAAGGACCACGGGTTTCTTCTTTGCCACGATACGGGAAAGTTTCCACTCCTTACCCTCAATATCCTTTATCTTAAAGAAGGGAGCAGGATCCCCTTCCTTCAGAGCCAGGAGAGGAATTACAAAGCTTAAAAACAGGAAAATTGCCAGTACTCTTCTCATTTCTCCTCCATCTTAAAGTCCAGAAATCCCCCTCTATAAAGAGAGAGGAGGAAGGTCTCTGTTCTTTTAAGAGCATCTTCTATTCCAAATTCTTCCTCGAGTTTCTCAGCTATCTGGAGTAAGCTGAGAGATCCATCACAGAGTTTCCAGGTATAACTCCCTATTTCATCGAGGTGAATCCTGAAATATTCACCCCAGAGTTTCCTTAGAATTTTATATTTGGACTTCTTTCTGAGTAAAATAATACTCTGACCTTCCTCCTCCCATTGACCTTTTCTTACCGGAAAGATCCTATCAGCCCTTTCTTGCATTCTTTATGGGGTAATAAATCATGGCATAGGCCACTATTGCGAATACAAGAAGGCCCATCCATGGACCAAGCGCCTTACCCCATGCCGTGGTCTTTACGAAGTTGGGGAGAGAAACCTTTGCCACATAAAGACCTGCCAGTATTATTCCGGTAATGGCTTCTCCTGCTATGAATCCGGAGGCGAGAAGGGTTCCTGTATTTTCGGCCTTCTGTTTCTGTGCGTCGTCGAGTTTGTGCTTCTTGATCCAGGAATCAACGATGGACCTTATAAGTCCTCCAATAAAGATGGCAAATGTTGTTTCAAAGGGCAGATACATTCCAACTGCTATCAACATTGGGGAAGGAGAATTAATAAGAATCAATCCTACAGAGAAAAGCATTCCTGCAAGCACAAGACCCCATGCCATCTGTCCTGCGACTATTCCCTTGGCAAGCATTGCCATAAGTCCTGCCTGAGGAGCTGGAAGATCAGCACCACCTATGCCTCCAATAGAAGCTTCATGGAGCCACTGCATTGGAATGGCCAGAACGAGGGAGGCAGTTATAACTCCGATTATAACGCCTATCTCCATCTTCCAGGGCGTACCACCCAGGATATGTCCCACCTTCAGGTCCTGCATGATATCTCCAGCCACACCTGATGATGCACAGACCACAGCAGCCACTCCAAGGACAGCTGCCACTCCAGGGTCTCCCTTTATCCCGATGAGAACCATAAGCAAAGCAGCAATAATGAGTGTGGACAGAGTTAATCCGGAAATCGGGTTATTGGAAGATCCGATCATTCCCACCAGGTAACCTGCAACAGCAGCAAAGAGAAATCCTGCAATGGTCATTATAATTGCTGAGATAATTGCGCCCCATAAATTATGGGTAAAGTAATAGTAAATAATGGTAATGGGTACAAGGAGAATGAGGATGGATACAAGAACACCTGCATAAGGCAGATCCTTTTCGAGCCTTGACTTGTTTTCCTTGGAAATCGCCCCTCCTTTAATATCTCCTATGGCGCGAAGAATTCCGTCGAGAAGAGATTTTCTCATCTTATACAGTGTGTAAAAGGCACCGACGATCATGGCACCTACCGCAGCAGGACGAACCTGGAACTTCCATACAGCTTCACTGAAGGCAACCCAGTTGGTATCAGGGGGTAACTGGAATCCCGAGTTTATAAGGGAAAGCAATGGCACAAGGAAAAGCCATCCGAATACACCACCGGAGAAAACCACTGCAGAAAGTCTGGCGCCTATGATGTATCCTACACCCATAAACGCCGGAGATGCAGCAGGAGAGGAAATATAAAACCCACCGGTAAATTCCTTGGTCAGAAACTTACCGGTAGAAATAGTGCTCTTTCCAAAACTAATAAAGCCATTAACAAATGACTGAATAAGCTGCATTCCCCTGGAATTCTTGAAGAACTCAATTATTGCACCGAGTGCCATGGCACCAAAAACGTAAACTGCTCCGCTCTGACCCTTCTGCCCGGCTTTAACAATTTCAGCAGTTGCAACACTTTCCGGAAATGGAAGCGTAGCATCCTCAACCAGTGTCCTTCTCAAAAATATAACAAAGAGAACACCAATAACACCACCAACAAGCATAAGTACGGTGCTTGTAAGATAGTGGAGCCTGTCCCACAAACCGGAGATTAAAAATGCCGGAATTGTGAAAATAGCCCCTGCTGCCAGGGCTTCTCCCACGGCAGCCGTAGTCCTGAACAGGTTTTCTTCCAGAACCGTACCCTTTAGTGGCTTCAGAATAACCATAGCCATAACTGCAGCAGGGTAGGTTGCGGCTACTGTCATTCCCGCTTTTAGACCAAGATATGTATTGGCCGCTCCGAGAATTACTGCGAAAATTGCTCCGAAAAATACCGCCTTGAATGTAAATTCTGCCAAATCGGTTTTTTCAGGGACAAAGGGTGTAAATTTCTTCTCCATCTCACACTCCTTCTTCTTTTTTTATTAGTTAATCACATTCCTGCATTTAATTTCAAGAAAATCGCTCAATATGCCAAATTCAGTTCCTTGCGACTCACCCAGAAACCCTTCTCCGGCGTTATAACAAGAACATCTATGGGCCCTCCAACCGTCTTGGGACGTGGCATAAATCTAATAGAATCCGCTGTGGTCCTCAATGCAAAACGTGCAAAATCTACAGCATCCTGGAGGGTAAAAAATCCCCAGGGGATCTGAAAATATGGAAGGGGAACAAATTCTTTGTTTCTCTTCTCATAAAGGGGCTGTAGCAACCTTGTAAGGATATCGCTTTCCCCTGCCCATGCCGCTCCCTGGGCTCCGGCAGGATTTATTCTTTTTACTTCAGCTCTATCTATCAGCACCTGATAGACCAGCGGCTCTTCCCCATCATAGCCGGATACATGAAACCCTGTTTTTGGTTTGTTGTGGAAAGCAGAGAAAAAATCGAGCAGATTCCTGGCTATTTCGCCTACTCCCCCACCGGATTTCAATCCGGCAATAAAGCTGTCCATATACCCGGAAATAGGTACGCCATCAATTGCCGCTTCCCCAAAGGCAGAAATTCCAATCCTGTCCTCAAAAAGAAAAAGTTTTCTCACAGTATCACTCTGGGCCACGCTCAAATCGACCCTTTGAATTTCCCCCTCCCTTTTAACCATATTCAATGTTGCTCTGCTGTCTGCTGCCATGACAATTCCTTCTCTAACATACAGTGTTATTACAAGGGACATCCTTCACCTCCGGTTAGATTTTCCCTCATGATCTTTTACCTGTCAAAGAAGCATAAAACACCAGGATAGTTTTAGAAATCGAGGGCAAAGTCCTCAGTAATTCATTTATTCTATAAATTTTCCTATTTTTCACCACCATACGCAGCACAAATACCTGGTCCAATTACAGAGACACGGGATAGCTGGGAAAAACTCTCTGATTTTCTCCCCGGGGCAAGAACATAGATAACTGCTTAAATATTTAAATATTGAATTTCTATACCTGGCGAAATATAATAAAAAATAAAAAAGGAGATCAATGATGGTGGGTAAGGAAAGATTTCCCGGCCATATTTTAAAACTCGGAGTTTTTGTACTTTTTTGCATTACAGTCTCTGGGACAAAGTTTAAGTGTTACAAAAAAGAAAAGGTAGGGTGGGAACCGGCAGCTGCCATTGAAAGCCTTTTAAAATACCATGGTAGCGAAGTTTCTCAGGAACAGATTATAAAAAAAGTGGAGGGAAAAAAGAGAGTTTACATTTACAAGGTAATGTCTTTCATAGAGGAAAAGGGATTGGAACCCATTAGTTTTAAAGGCTCAACAGAAGTTATAGACATGATACTGGAAAAGGGAAAACCTGTTTTGCTTCTTCAGTGGGCATCAAAAGGGCTGAAAAAACCTTATTTTAGGGTTGTTACAAAAAGAAAGAAGGACAAATATTATCTGTGCGAGCCATGCGCGGGTAAGCCAATAAAATTAAAAAGAAAAAAACTTGAACAATTATGGAAAGGAGGCAAAAACTGGGCCCTTATCATAAAAAGACCGGATGAAGAATCAGTGGTAAGAAAAGATGAATATTATTATAGAGATAAAGCTCTTTTGGCCATATATTCTGGAGATCTGGAAAGGGCCAAAAAGTTTTTAAAGAAAACCTCTAACCCCTCAGAAGAGGCCCTCCGTTGCCTTAAAGGTAAAGATAGTAAATGTTTAAACGAAATATTGCAAAATTCCCTTTACGCTATAGGACTTGATAAAAAAGAGGAAGACGATTTTATCTCCCTCTTTATAACCCTTTTTATAGCTGCCATCAATTAACAGGAAAAGTTTGTAAAGCTTGCTTTTAAATCACAATGGAAGACTATCTACCTTTTCAGGAAATCGGTCTGCCCGGTTTTCTTCGCATATTTCTGAATCCGTAGTTTACACTCTGTTTAATAAAAGGCTAAAAAATTTGAGCACGGCATTTTTTTTCATATCATTTAAATATGAGAATCATTTCCTGGAATGTTAATGGAATAAGAGCCATTTTAAAGAAGGGATTCATGGAATGGTTCAAAAAGGAAGCTCCGGATATTCTTCTCCTTCAGGAAACTAAAAGCAAGGTTGAACAGCTACCGAAGGAAATTGTAAATCCTCCAGGATATTACGCTTACTGGAACGATGCAGAAAGGCCTGGTTATAGCGGGGTGGCCACCTTTTCAAAGATCGAACCTCAGGAAGTCATCTTCAAGGTAGGAGTGGAAGAATTTGATAGAGAAGGGAGAGTCATAATAACCAGGTATCCCTGGTTCACCCTGTTTAACATTTATTTCCCCAACGGCAAACAGAGCGATGAAAGGTTACAGTACAAATTGAGGTTTTACGACTTCATGCTGGATTACTGGCTAAAACTACGTGAAAAGGGGGAAAAGCTCATAATAGCAGGCGACCTTAACACTGCTCACAAACCCATAGATCTTAAAAATCCCAAGGCAAATGAAAAATATTCAGGCTTTCTTCCCATCGAAAGGGAATGGATTGATAAATTTCTCTCCCATGGGTTCATAGACACTTTCAGATATCTCTATCCGGACAAAGTCCAGTATACATGGTGGACATACCGCTTTAATGCCAGAGCAAAAAACATTGGATGGAGAATTGATTATTTCTTCGTCTCCGAAGACCTCATAGACCTTGTTGAAGACTCCTACGCCCTTGATCAGGTTATGGGGTCAGATCACTGCCCCATAGTCCTGGAGTTGAGGATAAATTTATGAAAAAGGTCCTGGCCCTTTTGCTTCCGGGCCTTCTGCTTGCAGGCTTAAGAATATCAATTATTGTTGATAATACATCTTCAAGAAAGGACCTTAAAACGGCCCATGGGTTTTCGGCTCTAATAGAGAAAAACGGAGTATATATACTCTTTGATACCGGTCCATCGGCAGACATACTTTCTTTTAACCTGAAGACCTCTGGCATTAAACCGGAAAAAATAGAAAATATTTTTTTGTCCAACGGTAGATTGGAGGCAACGGGAGGATTAGATGCTGTACTGAGGCAACACCAAAAAGTTTTCATACTTAACAATTTCCCTGCCAGGGTAGTAGCTAAAATAAAGAAAAAAGGAGCCCTTCCCATTTTAATAAAGGAAAAAAAGGAAATTTTACCCGGGTTTTATTCTTCGGGTCCAATGGGAAAAAATCTCAAGGAACAGGCTCTCTTTGTAAAAATAAATGAAGGGATTGCCATTCTGACAGGATGCGGACATTCTGGAATATTAAAAATAGTGGAAAGGGGAGAAGAATATGGCTACCCTCTGATCCTTATAGGAGGTTTTCATATTGCGGAAAAGCCGGGAGAGAACATAAAAAAAGAAATAAGAAAACTCAAGGACACGGGAGTCTATTTTGTAGGACCAACTTGCTGTTGCAAAAAGAAAACCATGAAAGTTCTTTCCAGTTTTTTTGGAAAAAAATTGATCAAAACAGGCTCCGGATTCGTATTGAATATAAAGGAGGGTAAAATAAAATGAAACGCGCAATTTTGCTTCTTATTTCTATCCCCCTCCTGCTTTTCGCAGGATGGGAAGAAAATCACATCAAAAAGGACCGTCAACTGATGGAAAGGGTATGGGCCAATCCTACCCCGCCCGCTGAAAGACTTGCTTCCTTCCAGAAGCATATGCAAATGGCCAAAAATTCCCCTTTCAGATTGTTAAAATGGGAGGAGCTTGGGCCAACCATTGTTGAAGGAAGGGTTGTGGATATTGAACCTATCCCGGGTAAACCCTTTTCCTTCCTGGTCGCAGCAGCGTCAGGAGGGGTATGGAGAACAGATAACAACGGCACCACATTCCATCCTATATTCAAAGCTGAGGCCACCTACACCATAGGAGATATCGCTGTAGCACCATCTAATCCCAATATAATCTGGGTAGGAACTGGAGAAAACAACTCTTCCAGGAGTTCCTATGCTGGCATTGGAATTTACAAGAGCACAGACGGTGGAAAAACCTGGAAACTCATGGGGCTTACCGATTCTCACCACATAGGACGAATCATAGTTCATCCCAAAAATCCTGATATTGTTTACGTCGCTGTTATAGGTCACCTGTACACTCATGATAATGTTAGAGGACTGTACAAAACCACCGATGGTGGAAAAACCTGGGAAAAATTGTCCGTGCCCACAAACGAAACGACAGGTGTTATAGACATAGCGATGAACCCATCCAACCCTGAAGAACTCATCGCCTCCACATGGGAAAGGGACCGCAGAGCCTGGAATTTCGTGGAAAGCGGAGAGGGTTCAGGGTTATGGAAAACCACGGATGGCGGAAAGACCTGGAAGAGATTGACGAAGGGATTCCCAGCAGGATGGTTCGTGGGAAGAATAGGTGTGGCCTATTCGCGTTCCAATCCGAAAATCATCTATGCTGTAATGGACAATCAAAAACTCATTCCAACCAAGAAGGTTGTGAAAAAGCAGAAGGGTCTTACCATTGAGAAACTTAAACTGATGAGCGATGAAGAGTTTATTAAACTCTCTGATAAGGAATTGAATGGTTTTCTCCGCAGGAACAGGATCCCATATTCTGCAAAGCAGATAAAAAATTGGGTCAGGGAAGGAAAACTCACTGTAAAGATGATAGTTGAACACCTCAACGATGCACAGCGGCGCTTACTTGAAACAAAGGTTGTGGGACCGGAAGTGTATAAATCTACAGATGGCGGAGAAACATGGAAAAAAGTCAATAAGGACTATATAGAGGGAGTCTTCAGCACATATGGGTATTACTTTGGTCAGATCAGAGTAGACCCTGAAAATCCCAATAAGGTTTTCATACTTGGAGTGCCTCTAATAGTTTCCAATGACGGAGGAAAGACCTGGAAGAGAGTCAACGCCAGGGGTGTTCATGGTGACCACCACGCAATGTGGATTGACCCCTCAAATCCAGCCAGGATAATTATAGGCAATGATGGAGGTATAGATTTCTCCTACGACGGGGGAAAAACATGGAAAGACTCCAGAGTTCTCCCCATAACCCAGTTCTATACGGTTGAAGTGGAACAGGGGAAGGTTCCTTATAAGATATGTGGGGGTGCACAGGACAATGGAGTACTGTGCACAGATAATTTCCGTGGCCCATATTCCCCACCATGGAAGTTGATTCTCGGTGGAGATGGTGGTTTCATGGATTTTGACCCCTCGAATCCCAATGTTCGTTATGCAGCTTTCCAGTTCGGTTATATATTCAGGCTGGAAAATGGAAAACAAAAATTTATCCGTCCCGGTCTAAAGCCATGGGAAAAACCGCTCAGATTTAACTGGATGACTCCCTTCTTTGTCTCAAGATACAACCCATTCATACTTTATCTGGGAGCCAACAGACTTATGAAGAGCTATGACAGGGGTGATCACTGGTATCCCATAAGTCCGGATTTAACCACCGATCCTCCCCAGGGAGACGTTCCCTATGGAACCATAACGGCAATTTCAGAATCTTATTTCAAACCTGGCAGGCTCTACGTCGGAACAGATGATGGAAAGGTATGGTTCACAGATAATGACGGAGCCACATGGAAGGAAATAGACGCAGGGCTTCCTGAAAAGTGGGTTACGAGAATAGTGGCATCCAGATATAAAGAGGGCAGGGTTTATATAACACTTACAGGATATAGAGATGATGATTTTAACACCTATGTGTATGCCTCTGACGACTTTGGAAAAACATGGCATTCAATAAAGGGCAATCTGCCGGAAGAGCCTTTAAATGTAATAAGAGAAATAGGTGAAGGAAGGCTTTTACTCGGTTCTGACTTTGGAATATACCTCTCCCTGGATAACGGGAAAACATGGTATTCCCTCAGGGCAAATCTCCCTACCATTCCGGTATACGACCTCAAATATCAGTGGAAAGCAAAGGAAATAGTGATAGCAACCCATGGAAGAGGAATGTGGAAACTGGACGGAGCGGTTATAGAAAATATAAACCCCGGGATATTCTCAAAAACATATGAACTCGTCTTTGTAAGAGATGGACTCGTCTATCCATTTTCCATGGGATACATGGCAGAAACTTATCCCCTGAAACTTCCCACCGCTTACATCTGGTCTGCGAAGAAAACAAAGGCAAAAATAGAGGTAAAAGATTCAAGAGGCAGGGTACTACTTAATAAGGAGATCAAGCTCCATAAAAATGTGCTGAATCCAGTCGTACTTCTCAAGAAAAAGGTCCGCCCGGGTAAGTACATTATGACAATCACAGCTGGAAAACATACATTTAAGAAGGAATTCAAGGTGAAAACACTTGGAGGAAAACTTTCTTTATCCTTCTATTACATTCCTGAATCCGATTCCTGAGTAAAAAAAACTGATAAGGGGCCCGGAAGAATTTCTTCCGGGCCCTTTTTATTTAAGGAAACCGGGGAACCCTTTCTTCTCTGAAACCATCACGCCTTTTTTCTACCATTTCCCACAATTGATCGAATCTGGAAGACAAAATCTGAAGGGCCTCCTCCACCTTCTCGCAAACCACCCTGACAGGTTGCAGAGGTCTGGTAGCTGCCATCCTTTTGAAATTCGGACTGCTTTTTTTACTCACAAGAACATCAACAGGCCCAAGAAGTGAAAGGACCTTTTTCATTTTACCCTCACCGCCGTGTTCTTTCTCTTCCTCATCCTGAGCAAGATTTTCAACTTCTTTTATAAACTCCCAGTGTCCATCCTCATATAGAGAATACATAAGGAACTTTTTCGAATCCCCGAGATGACCACGGGAAATGTGTTTTCCATCATCAGTGCCAACCACCAGAATTAATTTATGCATTTTAGCCTCCTTTGAAATACAATTTTATCAGAGGGAGGAAGAAATGAAGATACCATTTTCCGAAAAATTATCCCTTCTTCATATGGGAGATGACCATCCCTTAAGGGGGGACAGATATTCACGGGCAATAGAAAGATTCAGGGAACTCGGGTTAAAATTCGAAACGGTGGAATTTCCTGTGGCCACGGATGATGAGATCTCCCTTTTCCACACGCATGATTACATCAATAAGGTTAAGGAAATCAGTCAGAGGGGCTGGCCTGATATATCTCCGGACACTCCTGGATTTAAAGGGGTCTATGAGGCTGCGGCATGGTCTGTAGGGGCCACCCTTGAAGCAGTCCGCATCGCGGAAAAGGAAGGGGTAAGCGCCAACCTCGCAGGAGGATGGCATCACGCCTTTCCGGAGACAGGCCGCGGTTTCTGTGTATTTTCCGACACCGGAATCGCAATACAATGGCTGCGAAGCAGGGGCAAAAAAGTCATAATAATTGACTACGATGCACATCATGGGGATGGAATCCAGAAAGTTTTCGGCAATGAGAAAGATGTAATAACCGTATCCTTCCACCAGGATCCCGATACCCTTTATCCATATGTCACCGGACACGTGGAAGAAACCACCCCCATCAACATAAACGTTCCCCTGCCACCACTTTCTGGAGCAAATGAACTCGTCTATGCATTTTCAGAAATAATTCCTCCTCTTGTGGAAAGGGAAAAACCTGATTTTGCCATAGTGGAAATGGGAGTCGACGGTCACTGCAGCTGTTACGTGGCCAACCTCGCCATAAGCAAGGAAGGTTACAGACAGGTAGCTGAAATTCTGAGAAACACATTGATGGAAAGGGGGATACCCATGGTTATGGTAGGAGGAGGGGGATTTGTCTATCCGCATTTCGCAGAAGCATGGGCGGTTCAACTGGCAACCCTTGAAAAACAGGAGCTGAACCTGAAACTCAATGACTGTTTATCAAAGCCTTCCATGGATAGGGTAAAGGATACTGTGAACAGGGTAAAAAAACTGGCTTCCCTTTGATTTCCCGGTCCATTAAGAATATGCTTGCTTTATCTCAAAACCAGCGGGGTGGGTAATTTATTGAGCAGAATTTCTTCGTTCTTCTTTCCCCAGCCAAGGGGATAGCCCTGGAAAAACAGCGGGACAAATTCCCTGGGGTACTCCCGGGAATCAGGAAGGTTTTCTCCTCCTGCAAACCTGAAGGCTTCCTCTTCATCCAGTTCCCTTTTAAAACCGGTAAAATACTCTGAGAAGGCCAGAAGAAAGGCGTGGGTTGGACGAAAGGTACCATTATTATAAACCCTGATTGCCTTTACCCCGGCTCTGTTCAGAGTGGCTCTTTCAAAAAGCGGTAAAAACTTCCGTGGCTGATACCAGATGTGGTCACCTGAAAAGACCAATCTTTCCTTTTTTAGAAATTCAAAATCTCCATAGGGCTTCAAAAATTCCAGTAGCTTCCTTCTCATTCCTGAATCTATCATCTTTCCCAGAAGCCTGCCCTCTGGTTGACGCCCCCTTCTTACTGCTGCGGGAAAGGTTTCTTCCCTTTTGGTAAGCATAAATAAAGTGAAAGCCTCAGTATCGTTCAGGAAAGGCCATATCCTTGCCACCTTCTTCACCTCTTCAGGAAAAGTTCTTCCTTCAAAGGTTACAATCCCTTCCATGGTTTTGAGTCCCGGCAGCCTGACTTCAAGTACTTCTACCTTTGAACCAAATGCAGAAAGGGCATGGGCAAGTATTGCTTCGTTTTCTTCCGGGGTCATGGTACATGTGGAGTAAACAAGAACTCCGCCGGGTTTAAGAGCATGGATTGCCGAGACTATCAGCGCCTTCTGAACGTTATGGGCTCTCCTTATGTAGGAAAGGTTCCAGAGATTTTTAAAGAATCCCTCCTCCTTCCTGGTGCTTCCCTCGGCTGAACAAGGGGCATCCAGAAGAATTCTGTCAAAGAAATTCGGAAATCTCCAACCAAAACTGTTTCCCCTGAGAAGGGTCATTGCTGAATTCCTGACCCCCATTCTTTCCATGTTGCCCACAAGGACCTTTGCCCTGTAAAGCAAGGGCTCATTGGTAACCAACACCCCCTCACCCTTCATAAGAGCCGCTATATGAGTGGCTTTTCCACCTGGAGCTGCAGCCATATCAAGAACCATCTCCCCTGGTTGAGGGTTCAATACCTTTGGAGGAACCATGGAAGAGGCATCCTGAATATAGTAAAGCCCCATCATGTGATACAGCTCCTTTCCCGAAGATTTTTCTTCGCTTTCCCCGTACACCCAGAATCCTTCCTCTGCCCAGGGAACCGGCTCCAGTCTATACCCTTTATCCTCCAATCTCCTCTTCATTTCCTCAGGGGATATTCTGGTTGTATTTACCCTCAGGGCCCTGCGCAGGGGTTTAAAAAGAAATCTTACCAGCTCCTGTAAAAGCTCATCACCGAGAACTTCCCTGTATCTTTCCAGGAAATCAGAGGGAATCTCAGCCATTTACCCTTCCGAGAGGGGGTTTGCCCACCGGATAATATTCAAATCCAAGGGAAGCAAGTTTCCTTCCCTGAAGCACGTTCCTCCCATCAAAAACAAGGGGGGTTTCCATAAGGTCCTTCATCTTCTTCCAGTCCAGCTTTAAAAACTCCTCCCATTCCGTTATAAGAGCAATAGCATTGGCTCCCCTTGCAAGTTCATAGGGGGAGGAAACACACCTGAGGTCCGGTATAACCTTCTTCGCATTTTGCGCAGCTACAGGGTCGTAGGCCTCGACCTCCGCGCCCTCCTTCTTCAGCAGTTTTATTATCTTCAGGCTCGGAGCTTCCCTCACATCATCCGTATCAGGTTTGAAGGAAAGTCCAAGTATCCCGATCTTCTTTCCCTTAAGGTTCCACAGAACGTTCTTCATCTTATCAACAAATTTTACAGGCCTGAGCTCGTTTATCTTCTCAACCTCCCTGAGCAGGCTGAAATCCACACCCTCATCCTCAGCTATCCTGTAAAAGGCCCTTAAATCCTTTGGGAAACAACTACCCCCAAATCCAACCCCTGCCCTGAGAAATTTCTTCCCTATCCTCGAGTCAAGTCCCATACCCTTCGCTACAAGGTCAACATCCGCTCCAACTCTCTCGCAAAGGTCTGCAACCATGTTTATAAAGGATATTTTCATGGCCAAAAAGGAGTTGGAGGCATGCTTTATTATCTCCGCAGTCTCAACATCGGTAAAAAGTATGGGAGCATCAAAATCCCTGTACAGTTCCTCCATCTTATCCCTGGCACGCTGACTCTCAACCCCAACAACTATCCTTTCAGGATATAAAAAATCTTCCAGCGCAGAGCCTTCCTTGAGAAATTCAGGATTGCTTACAACATCAAAGTCAACATCCGCCTTTTTATAGAGGTTAATCGTCCTTTTTATCCAGTAGGAGGTTTTTACAGGAACAGTACTCTTTTCCGCTATAACCTTGTATTCCTTCATGTGCTCGGCGATAAACCTCGCAACACCCTCCACCTGAGAAAGGTCCGCCCTTCCATCCTCAAGCGGAGGAGTACCAACGCATATGAATATAACTTCTGCCTCGTCTACAGGCCCTTGTCCATCAACCGAGAACTCCACAAGCCCTTTTTCAGATACTTCCTCCAGCAGTTCCTGAAGTCCTGGCTCAAAAAAGGGGATCTTCCCCTTCTGAAGAGATTTAATCTTGTCCTCATCTCTGTCTATGCCATATACTTTATGCCCGAACCTGGCAAAGCCCAGGGCAGTTACCAGCCCTACATATCCTGTGCCAAAAACTGCTATCTTCATAGGCAAAAGTATACAATTACCTTTTTTTCTTTACAAGAAATTCTATTCCCGGTGGAAACAACTGTTATTTTGGAAAAAGGAGTATAATAATAGTGAGGGGGTTAAAAATGAAATCCAGAATTAAGGCGCTATTGGTCTATCCATCCTATCCAGAAACTTTCTGGAGCTTTAAATATGCGTTAAAGTTCGTAAGGAAGAGTTCTACCTTTCCTCCACTGGGTTTACTGACTGTTGCAGCCATGCTTCCCCACGATTGGGAACTCAAGCTCATAGATTTAAATGTAGAAAGATTAAAAGATAAAGACATTCTGTGGGCTGATTACATTATGGTCAGCGCTATGGCCATCCAGAGAAAATCCGTGGAGGAAATTATTCAGAGGGCTAAAAAGGCAGGGAAGAAGATTGTGGCAGGAGGTCCGCTTTTCACAATGCATTACGATGAATTTATCCATAGCGTGGATCATCTTGTTCTGGGAGAGGCTGAAGAGACCCTTCCCGGATTCCTGAAAGATTTAGAAAGGGGAAATCCGGAAAAAATTTACTTTGCTCGAGGGTTTGCAGACCTGGAGAAAACCCCTGTTCCGAGGTTTGACCTGATAAAAATGAAAAAATATTCCTCGATGAACATCCAGTTCTCAAGGGGTTGCCCTTACAACTGTGATTTCTGCGATATTCCCATTCTTTATGGGCATCGCCCGAGAACAAAATCCAGCAAACAGATAATTTCTGAACTGGAGGCCCTTTATTACCTTGGATGGCAGGGGGGAGTGTTTTTTGTAGACGACAACTTCATTGGAAACAAGAGGAAACTGAAGGAAGAAATACTACCGGACCTCATTACCTGGTCCAAATTCCGTAACTACCCCTTTAGATTCTTTACAGAGGCATCCCTGAACCTTGCTGATGACGAAGAACTTATGGACATGATGGTGGAAGCCGGTTTTGACGAAGTATTTATAGGAATTGAAAGTCCAAACCCCGAAAGCCTGAAGGAAGTGCATAAGATGCAAAATTACAGAAGGAACCTCCTGAATGCCATAGAAACCATTCATAAACATGGCCTTATAGTGCAGGGAGGCTTCATTCTGGGCTTTGACCACGACCCACCCACCATATTTGATTCCATGGTGGATTTCATACAGAAGAGCGGAATAATAACTGCCATGGTAGGGTTACTTCAGGCCCCAAAGGGAACAAAACTTTACGAAAAACTGAAGGCACAGGGCAGATTGGTCAGGGAATTCGTGGAAAACAATACCGACTTTTCTCTGAATTTCATACCCAGGATGGACTACAGGGAACTCATAAG
>JAMOUL010000040.1 GCA_027062035.1 Candidatus Aminicenantota bacterium
ATACGTGGCTTTCTCCGGACAGTACTATGGAGGAAGAGATGTATATGTGGTTCCTTCCAGGGGAGGAGACCCAATAAAGCTCACCTATCATTCCAGTTACGAAATGGTGGTGGGCTGGACACCGGATGGCAGGGTAGTATTTACCTCAGACAGAGAAACGATTTTCCCCACTGTTACCCGGTTTTATGCTATAGGGCTGAACGAAAGCTTTCCAGAAGCACTTCCTATAGACAGGGGAAGCTTCATTGATTTTTCTCCTGATGGAAGGTACATCGCATTCAATAGAAACAGCGGCTACTTCTGGTGGTGGAAGAGATATAAGGGAAGCGCAAACCTGGATGTATGGCTTCTGGACAAAGAGACAGGAAAGTTCTCCAGACTCACAAAATGGGAAGGAAACGATGCATGGCCCATGTTTGGAAAGGATGGAAAAATCTACTTCGTATCCGATAGGGATGGAATATCCAACCTGTACTCCATGGATTTCAAAGCAGCTGTACCGGCAAAAACCATTAAAAAACTGACAAACTTCAGTGGAGCCGGAGTTCAGTGGCCTTCCATCTCCGTAGAGAGGGATAGAATAGCCTTTGAAAGAGATGGAGATCTTTATGTTTATTATATCGGGACGGGTAAACTTCAGAAACTAAATATAACCGCCTCTGGAGATCTTCCATTTAATATGAGGGAAGTTTACAATCCCAAAAAGCTTATTCAGAACTTCGACGTTTCTCCAAGCGGAAAGAGGGTGGTGATTATTGCAAGAGGCGAGGTATTCTCTGTACCTGCAAAACATGGTCCCACCAGGAATCTTTCAAAGACCTATGCCAGGGAAGAATGGGCATCATGGGCGCCGGACGGAAAACACATTGCCTATTTTTCAGATGAAGACGGAGAATTTCAGCTTTACATTGTGAATGAAAAAACCGGTAAAAAGGAAAAATTAACCGGTATTCTTAAATTCAAATATAATCCACTCTGGTCCCCTGATTCCAGAAAAATTGCCTTTGCCACAAACGACGGTAAAATTTATATCCTTTACCTGGAAAAGAAAAAGCTACAGCTGGTGGACACAAATCCCATGGGGCCGGTTACCGATTATTCATGGTCACCGGATTCCAGATGGCTGGCATATGTACTCCAGAACAAAATAGGAACCGGCGATATTTACGTTTTCAACACTGAAACAAAGAAAAAATATCCCCTCATAACCTCAACCTTTGATGACTACAATCCCAGATTTACCACGGATGGGAAAAGGCTTGTTTACCTCTCCCGCGATGTAATAAGACCACGTTTCGATTTCTTTGCAGAAGCCCTTACGGTAAGTACTGGAGTCAAGATAATGAGCCTTGATCTTGTGCCAGGTCTTGAAAATATCTACGAACCAAAGCCGGACGAGGAAGAAGTGGAAAAGAAGGAAGGAAAAAAGGAAACCCCTGCCAGAAAGGCAAAGAAGAAATCCAAGGAGAAGAAGATCAGGGTAAAGATAGATTTCTCGAATCTGAAGGCAAGAATAAGGCCCGTGCCTGTAAGACCTGGAGATTATTACGGTCTTAACGTTACAAAGGATTATTATCTGTTCGTGGATACAAAGACCAGAACCCTCATGGGATACAGGATAAAGAAAAGAAAAACAGAACCTCTTGTTAAGGGAATAGGTAGTTATGCCCTATCTGCCAGGGGAACCCACATTGCCTACATGAAGGGCAAAAAAATCGCTATAGCAAGAGTTGGAAAGGTAGCAAAGGACCAGTTCGTTCCTCTGGATGATATGACCATGGAACTCAACAGAAAGGCTGAATGGAGACAGATATTCAACGAAGCCTGGCGTATGGTCAGGGACTTCTTCTATGACAAAAACCTCCACGGTGTGAACTGGAAAGCTGTAAAGAAGAAATACGAAAAATTGCTGCCATATGTAAGGACAAGGCAGGAACTAAACACCCTCATAGAGGAGATGGTGGGAGAGCTTAACGCATCCCATCAGGGCGCAAGAGGCGGTGATTATGGAGTGAAATTACCGAATTACCAGGTGGGCTACATAGGAGCCAGCTTTGAACCGGATTTCACTAAAGGACTCTACAGGATCAAACACATCTACGCACACGATCCTGACGTCTCTGCCTATCACAACCCTCTTTATGGAAAGGTAAGGGAAGGTGAATACATCCTTTCCATAGACGGTGTAAAGGTCTCAACCAGCAGGAATATTTACTCATACCTGGTTGGCAAGGCAAAGAAGGAAATCGAAATCCTCATCTCACCCGATGGAACCATGGCAAAGGCGAGAAAGCTCCTTATTAAAACCATTCCATATGAAGGAACCCTCATTTATCATGATTGGGTTGTAAGAAACAGAAAATACGTGGACAAAATGAGTGGAGGAAAGATCGGCTACATACACCTGAGGGATATGATGTTCTTCGGTATGGGCCAGTTTCTGCGGTGGATAAATGCATACAGGTACAAGGATGCCATAATAATAGACGTCAGATTCAATGGAGGTGGGGGAATAGACCCATATCTGATAGACATCCTTGAAAGAAGGCCATATCAAACTGTGAGGGGCCGTGACCAGCTGGCACTGGAAAGACCTATGGGCGGATTTTATGGCCACGTGGCAGTTCTGATCAATCAGTTCTCCTATTCAGACGCAGAGGTATTCCCTGCAGCCTTTAAAGCAAGGAAGCTGGGAACTCTTATAGGAGTGCCTACCCTGGGATTTGTTATAGCGGTTACCTCTCATCCAATGATAGATGGGGGTATCGTCAGACGTACAAGCTGGGGACTGTGGGAACTGACAGGGGAAATGCTTGAAGGAAAAGGAGCAACTCCTGACATATATGTGGATAACCCACCTGAGGCAGTTCTTGCAGGAAAAGACCCGCAGCTGGACAGGGCTATAGAGGTTCTGCTTAAAAAGATTAAAGAACAACCCAGAAAGAAATATCCAAGGCACTACTTCAAGAAACATTAATTAATAAAAGGGGTGGGCCGCAATGGCCCGCTCCTTATATTAAAGCTTATTTACAGTAATCGTGTGGGCTTTACAGGTCTGGGCACCTTTATAACCAGGAATCTCAAAATTTTATCGCCTTCATTGTACCAGCAATGAGGAATGCCGGCCGGGCTTTCTATGAGAGAATCCACGTCAACTTCTTTCTTTTCGTCTCCTATCTCTACCGTTCCCCTGCCCTCAAGCACATAAAAAATGACATCAACCGGAGTAATGTGTTTTTTGAGGCTTTCTCCTGGTTTAAGCAGAATGTGGATCACCTGTGCATGTTCTGTATCATACATTTTCCGTGCATCCACCCCATGAGGATTATCAGAAACCTTCACTTCCTTCCAGTTTAAAATCTTCACTAAATACCTCCTTTCAGGAAACTTTCCTGCAAATACTACCATACCAGATATCATTACTGTAATCAGAATTTTACATTTATTATTATCTTCAATCGCCAGGAAACAGTTATAATAAAAGCAGGAGGAAAAAATGAAAAGAGCCTTAAAACTTTTTTCCATTTCCGGGTTTATAATAATTATCTTTTTACTGACTGGATGCGGTACAACCGAAAAAGAGATATTTTATCTAACAGTGGAGCCGGGAAACTGGACAACTCCTGTTGAAAGGACCTTTACTTTTCCTCGTAGAGTCAGAAATGCATTAAATCTGGTGCCATCATGGCTCAAAGACGACCTTTACTGGAAGATAAAAGACCTGAGCATGGAAGAATTATTACTTAACGGACAAACTGCAGCCACACTTATCGATGTCAACTCCGATGGCTTGAAGGATCTGGCGGTAGGGACAGAGGATGGTTTTGTGGTATTTTACATAAACCACGGTACAGAACACAGACCGATTTTTTATAAGAAGGATTTCTACATTCCTTCCAATATAGATGTTGTTGATAACGCAACTCCCTTTGCAGCGGATATAGATGGAGACGGAGATGATGATCTGATTCTTGGAAACAATATGGGGAAG
>JAMOUL010000041.1 GCA_027062035.1 Candidatus Aminicenantota bacterium
AACATAAATGGGCAATGCGCGTTGGTGCGTTAGTGCGTTAATGTGTCTGTGAGTCAGCGTGTAAATGAGTTTGTGTGTTTGTGCGTTAACTCGACAGTGCGAAAACGCGCCACGTAATACGGATTTGTCAAATGTGAAGATCTGACCCCAGAACGGTAAAACCATAATGGTTCCGTTTCGTATAAATTGTCAGGAGGAAATTATGAGAAAAATAGCGGCATTTTTATTTTTACTGGTAATAATGGTTTATTCGGACGTTATGAGATTTCCCACCCTTTCCCCGGATGGAAATAAGCTGGCGTTCAGTTACATGGGAGATATATGGGTTTATTCTCTTCAGAATAAAGATCTGCGCAGACTCACAGATCATGAAGCCTTTGAAGCCTGGCCGGTTTTCTCTCCTGATGGCCGTTATATAGCCTTTTCTTCCAGAAGATACGGAAATTACGATGTCTTTGTGGTTCCGGTAGAGGGAGGTATTCCAAAAAGGCTTACCTATCATACCAGCGACGATATCGTAAATTCCTGGACCCCTGATAGTAAAAGTATAATTTTCCATTCATCAAGGAAAAACCAGGTCTCTTTATACAAAGTTTCGGTAAAAGGTGGAACTCCGGATAGAATTTTCCCCGGATACTGGGCTATTCCCAATTTTGGCAAAGTTTCGCCGGATGGCTCCATGATAATCTTTAATAATTCATGGGAATCCTTTAGATTCTGGTGGAGAAAGGGGTATAAGGGTAGCTTTAATGCGGACATAATCCTTTACAATTTCAAAACCGGAAAGTTCAGGCAACTGACCAGGTATATTGGGAACGATCTCTATCCCAGCTGGTCTCCAGATGGTAAGAGCGTTTATTTCGTTTCGGATAGGGACTTTAATACTCCGAATATATTCAAGCTTGACCTGAAGTCAGGTGCTATCACCCGTCTTACTTCATATAAGAGCGGTTCTGTAAGATGGTTAACTGTGGCAGGTGCCAGAAATGTTCTTGCATTTGAGCGCGATCACTCCCTCTGGCTTCTCGATTTAAGAAAGAAAAAGGCCAATCCCGTAAAAATTAACATTGCTTCTGACCTCAAGAAGAACATGGAAGAGTGGGTAAAACTCAAAAAGGTGGAAGAATTTTCCATTTCTCCTGACAAAAAGAAAATAGCCCTGATTTCGAGAGGTAATGTTTTCGTCAGCGATGTAAAGGGAAAATACTTGAGGCGTATTACCGATACCCTGTGGCGGGAGTCCCGGGTAATATGGGATAAGGATTCGAGGCATATTTTCTTCGTTTCGGATAAGCGGGGCAACAATGACATTTACAGGGTGGATGCCATGCAACCTGGAGATTGGGAGGCTATTGCTATCTCTTCCGCCGAGGAGAGACAACCTCAACTTTCTCCAGATGGAAAGTACCTCGCTTATATTGAAGGCAAAAAGAAACTGGTAGTATATAACCTTAAGGAAAAGAAGAGAAAGACTGTTTATACAGGGCAGCTTGCGAACCTGTGGGGAGCAAATTTTGCCTGGTCTCCAGATTCCAAGTGGCTAATGGTTGGAGATACCTTTTACTGGGAAAAGGATATGGTGGCAGTTAATGTGGAAAGCGGAGAAAAGATTCGCCTTACAAAAAATTCCCTCGATGAGACCACCTACGACTGGTCTCCTGATGGTAAATTCATCGTCTATGCTGCCAATTATACCGGCCATTCCTTCCCGGACAGAACAGGGCAGTACGATATTTATATGCTTCCTTTGACGAAAATGCCTGAAAAGTTCAAAGAGGATTTCTATGAGAAGCTCTTTAAAAAGGAAGAAAAAAAGGTGAAAAAGAAAGAGAAGAAGATAGAAGTAAGAATAGAGGCCGGTGACATGGAGAAAAGAAAGATAAGAATAACCAATACGATACAGGACGAAGTTTCCCCACTCTTTTCCAGCGATGGGAAGAAAATTGCGTTTCTCAGTTCCAACAACCGCAAGGAAGAAATATGGCTTGCCGAGTTGAATGAATTTAACCGTGTAAAGAGTAAACGTATGCTCTTTTCAGCTCCTTCCATTTCCAATCTTCGCTGGCTGGATAAGAATACCCTGATCTTTATTAGCGGTGGCAGGGTTATGAAGCTGGCCATTAGCAGCAAATCTCCAGCTCCAGTGAGGTTCTTTTATAAGGAAAAGATAAATCGCAGGGGTGAGTTCCTGCAGATGTTTTCGGAAATATGGAATACCCTGAAGAACTATTATTATGACCCGAAATTCCACGGTGCCGACTGGATGAAGATAAAGACGAAATACATGGAGCTTGTAAAGGGGTGTTACACCAATGAAGAATTCTATCTTCTTATGAACGAAATGTTTGGAGAACTCAACAGTTCCCATGTGGGTATTTATCCACCGCCTGTGGAAAGAAACGAGATTACAGCAGCACTGGGAGCCGAATTTGAGAAGGATAATGCTCATAAACTCTTCAGGATAAAGAGAGTGATCAAGCATGGTCCTCTATATAAGACCAATAGAAAACTGGAAGGCCTTTACTTGATTGCCATAGATGGAAAGTTGTTAAGCACAGCCGATAATCTCTACACTTTCCTGAACAATAAAGTGGGTAAAAGGGTGGAGTTGCTCGTAAACAGCAAACCAACAAAGGTAGGGGCAGAGAAACTTTACGTAAAGCCCATTTCGTATTCGGAAGAGAAAAACCTTCTCTACGATGAATGGGAAGAGTTATCCAGAGAAAGAGTTCACCGCTGGAGTAAAGGTAAAATCGGGTATGTGCACATGAAGAACATGGGGTGGGGAGAACTTATGCGCTTCTATCAGAACCTCGAAAAGGAGATACTCAATAGTAAAGCCCTTATTTTTGACATTCGTTTTAACACAGGAGGAAATGTACACGACCAGGTTTTAAATACCCTTATAAAGAAAATCTATGCCAAGTGGAAGATAAGAGATTTTAAAATTACATATCAGCCATCCTTTGCGGTTCGGCCAAGGCCCATGGTTCTGCTTACCAATGAATTTTCGCTTTCCGATGCAGAGATGACTGCCAACGGTTTTAAGGAACTTAAGCTGGGCACCATAATAGGAAATACCACCTACGGCTGGATTATTTTTACCACCGGTAAGAGGCTTATAAACGGTGCATACTTCAGGATTCCCCTGTGGGGATGTTATTCGCTTGCAGGAGTGGACCTTGAAACCTCTGGCGGGGTAAAACCGGACATTGTTGTTATAAACACCTTCGAAGACAGGGTGAAGGGTAGAGACCCTCAGCTCCGCAAAGCTGTGGAGTATCTATTGAAAAAGATAGAAAAATAAGTAAAAAGCGCAGGGAGCATTGCGCTCTTTGCAGCACATGGCACATAACAAAGTACGGCATACAGTTGAATTGTTGCTCAATATAGAACATAATAAATAGAGAAAGTTATGATATCTCATCCTGAGGAGGCTTCATGAGTAAAAAGGTTTTTTCGGGTTATGCATTACCCATCCCCTATCCTATAGTTGTTGTGGTGGCAGGTCAGGAAAAGCCAAATCCTTCCACCTATATTTATTTTGGAGAATTCAATCAGGAACCCATGATTATAGGAATTGGTATAAGAGAGAGACGCTATACATATGAACTTATGAAGAAAACAGGGGAGTTTACCGTGAATTTTGTCAACCGAAAAACCCTGAGGGATGCGGATATGGCCGGGATTGTGTCTGGAAGAAATGTGGATAAATCCACTCTCTGCAATTTTACCTATGTTCCTTCCATGAAGATAAAAACTCCGGTAATACTGGAAAGTCCTGTAAATCTCGAGGTTAAGATCTACGATGAGATAAAGTTTACTGACCACAATTTGGTGCTTGGAAAGGTGGAAAACGTTCTTATAAGTTCAGAGTTTATAAGGGAAGGCCATATAGATTTTGAAGCCATGGACCTGGTGGTGACAGATTACAACAATATTACTTATTATTCGGTAGGTGAGGCCATAG
>JAMOUL010000042.1 GCA_027062035.1 Candidatus Aminicenantota bacterium
TTCCCTTATATATACTTGATTTATGAGCCCTCTCGTATTTAAAGGTCTTGTAATCCTCGGAGTCATTGGTTTTTTATGGGTGAGTGAGATAATACCCCTTTCAATGACAAGCCTTCTTGTCCCGGTTCTTGCCGTTGCTTCTGGAGTTTTTTCCATCAATGAAGCACTTGCACCCTTTGCTCATCCCATTATATTTCTTTTTATGGGCGGATTTGTTCTGGCCGGAGCACTTCACAAGTACGAGATGGACCTGTGGATAGCTCAAAAAATGATGAGGCTTGCTGGCGGGAGATTCAAACTGGTCGTTCTTTTCCTGATGTATGCCACAGCCTTTCTGTCCATGTGGATGAGCAATACTGCCACCACTGCAATGATGCTACCCATAGCACTTGGAATCTCTCCAACTCCATATGTTCTTCTCGCGATAGCTTATGCAGCAAGCATCGGCGGAGTTGGAACTCTTGTGGGAAGTCCTCCCAACGGAATAGCCGCAGGGATTTTGAACATTTCCTTTGGCCAGTGGATGGAAATCGGGTTTCCGCTTGCCACTATTTCTGTTTTTATAGCTTTTTTAATACTTACTTTTTATTTCAAGCCAGGGGCGAAGATGGTGGAATTCGAAGAAAGGAAAATAAAGATAGATCGCAATGGATATAAAGTGGCGATTATATTCCTTATTACAGCGGGTTTCTGGATTTCAGGAGTTATTCACGAATCGGTGGTGTCCATAGCTGCCGTTATTTTGCTTTCCATAGTGGGGGTCATGGATATAAAGGAATTCAATTCATGGATAAACTGGAGCGTTCTCATTCTGTTTGGGGGAGGAATAAGTCTTAGCAGAGTGCTGACGAAGACAGGTGCAAGTAAGTATCTGGCACATTCCCTTGTTAAAGCACTGGGAAGTGCTCCAATAATTGTTTATGTTTTTGTTATGGTACTTTTTGCCCTTGCCTTTACGGAACTCACGAGCAATACTGCCACTGCAGCTATAATAATTCCCACCCTGGTCTCAGTAGCAGCCCAGCTTAACGTATCTCCCATGCTCGTAGCTCTTCCCGCAGGGTTTGCCGTATCCTTTGCCTTTATGTTGCCTGTCGCCACCCCTCCCAATGCCCTTGTTTATGCCACAGGTGTTATAAAGCAGAGGACCATGATAAGCGTCGGAATAATTCTGGAGCTGGTTTTTGCTGTAATAATTACCCTTCTTTTTGTTCTCTTGAGACCTATTTAATAAAATCAATTTTTAACCTGTTTATAAAGGGAGGTAAAAATGAAAAGATTTCTGACAATTTTTATGGCTGGTTTCTTCGCCATAACGAGTCTTCAGGCAGGCCATCTACCGTTTAGCATTGAGGCAGGTGGCGGGATTTCCATAGCAGGCGGGAACAATAATTTTTTTCTTGAGGGGAGTGCTTTAATTCATTTTTATAAGAATCTCTATATCCGTCCTCAGGTGGTTGAGATAGATTTTGGGTCCGGAAGCAGTTTTTCACTGGGTACAGGTATAGGTCTTGATCTTTTACTTTTTACAAAGAGCTCTAAGATGAGGCCATATTTTGTGGGGGGATTTGACCTTTTTTCAGGCAGAGGGTCTTCAACCTTCTCCGCTGTTGTAGGGGGAGGTATGGAATTTGGAAAAAAGAAGGGGTTCAGGCCCTTTGTTGAAGGGACTCTGGAAATTATATCAGTAAGTTTTGGGGGGGCTTCATCTTCCTCCACTGTTCTTAAGATAAGGGGCGGAATAAGAATTTAAATTATATAAAGGCCTGGCCAGGCTCATTTAATTCTTGATTCATTTTTAACAGGATGGCAGAATTATATCTGAAAGGGAGGATAAAGATGAGGAAATATATTGCTCTATTTCTGGTGTTTGCGTTTATCGCGGCTCCTGTAATGGCTCAGATGAATTCAAGACAGTATCTTGCAGGAAAGATGGATGGCGAGAGGGATGCCACCGGTAATCAGGCGTGGATAATTGGAGGATGTCTTCTCGGCGTTGTTGGCGTGCTTCTTGCATATGTTATAGAACCCGAAGTGCCTGCCGCCCGTTTGATGGGAAAATCTCCATCTTATATTCAGGGATACACTGAAGGATACAGGTCAGCTACAAAACGTAAGAACGCTATGTATGCCATCTATGGAATGGCAGCATGGATAGGCTTTGTGATAATTTACGTGGCAGCCTCTGGAAGTTGAAACTAAAAGCCGTTTTTCTCTTACTGTCATGGCTCACCCTGTTGTTTTCCTTTGAACCATTTTTAAACCTGAAAATAGGCTTCGAAAGGAGGATCGTTTCCGAGGGGCGAGAGGAGGTAATAAGGGGCGTAATATATTACTTTGAGGGCAGGAAACTTGTAGAAGTGAGTTTCCCTTTGCATCAAATAATGTATCTTCAAAAAAAACGATTGCTTATTTATTACCCTGAAAGGGAGAAGGCCTTCGAAATTATATCTCCCCTGGGAGCCTCCCTCCCATTTTTCGACCTTTTTCTTCTTCCTTCAAATAAGGGTTTTTTCAAGGATAAAGGTTTCATCGTAAGTGAGAAAAAGAGGGGTTATGTTAAATACTCAGTTCCTTCAGGGATGGATTCAGTTGTAGATGAAGTGGAGTTGTTTCTGGATGAGCTTAACAGATTGAGGAAGCTCGTGGAGAAGAAGGATGGTTACCCCGGGATGGTCGCTGAATTTTCAAACTTTGTAGAGTTTATGGGGTTTCCTTATCCATTGAAGATAACCATAAAGGGAAAGAAGAAGGAAGAAATTAAATTTTCGAATCCGGAGTTTAATGTAAGGCTTCCTGAATGGGTGAAGAATTTTCAGATTCCCCCGGGAACAGAGATTGAGAGGATAAAATTTTGAGGTCCATTGTCTTTATACTTATAGCTTCTTTTCTCTTTTCATCGGATGCAGCCTGGCTCAAACATCATTTTGAAAAGGGTCGGAAGAAAAAAGAAGTGCGTTACCTTTCAGAAGCGCAGCTTCTTTTTTCTGTTTCCATAAAGCTATACAGGACACTCATCTCTTCCCAGGACAGTCATACATGTAATTTCACCCTTTCCTGTTCACACTTTGCAGAGAAAGCCATTAAAAAGTACGGGGTGCTTCTGGGGCTTCTCATTGCGTCGGACCGTCTTCAGAGATGTGTGGAATGGTCCAGGAATTACTATCCGAGGGATCCGATTTCCGGCCTGGCAATAGATTATCCCATAGAGTATTATTCTTTGAAATGAAAACATTTCTTACCCTTATACTTTCTTTTTCCCTTTTTGCTACAGATTATTTTTCGTCCCCAAATATTCTCAAGTTTGCAGACTACCTTTATAAACAGGGGGATTATAGAAGGGCTGCAGGAGAATATTTAAGGTACCTTTCAACCGATGGAGATAGAAGGCTATATGCATGGAAAAGGGCTGTAATAAGCTTTGAGAAAAGCGGAGAATTTTATCAGGGCATAAAAATCTGTCTGGAAGCCGAAAAAGAATTTCCACAGGAGGCCTTTTTCCCTGTGGAGAGGGCAGGTCTTCTTATAAAATCGGAAAAATACGATAAGGTAGGGGAAATCTTGGAGGAAAGGGACTGGCCTCAAAATGTAAAAAATAAACTTAAACAGGCGAAATTTATAGCATTGATAATGTCGGGAAAATGGGAAGAGGCGGAAGAATTTTCATCGATTTTACCACCTGCTTCATATAGCACTTTTCTCAAGCAACAGATGTATAAAAGGAAAAAACTCGGATGGAAATCTCCCACAAAGGCGGCGATTTTTTCTGCCATAATTCCCGGTGCTGGAAAGTTCTATGCTGGCCGATGGAAGGACGGTCTCTATTCCATGCTTGTTATTGGACTTTCAGGATGGCAGGCTTATAGCGGATTTAAAAGCGGAGCAAAAACAAAGGGATACATTTTTGCAGGCCTTACAGCGTTTT
>JAMOUL010000043.1 GCA_027062035.1 Candidatus Aminicenantota bacterium
TGGAAGTCCCCTCCCTGCAAGGAAAAAATCTGCCTGAGACCTTTTACCCAGTCTATAAAAGAAAACCCCGCTAAAGGTCATAAGAAGAACAAAAAGTACAAGCCAGAACCAGTCAAGGGCAGCGAATTGAACCATATCTGACTCCCTCCTGTTTTTTCAAAGGTTATTTTTCCACAAATCGACGGTTATGGCAATTTTTTAAAACACATTCTGGAAGGAGTTCAGAATAGAATTTTCCAACCGGTGACTATATAAGCCGTTTACTGAATAACAGTCACATTTTTTACAACTTCATCAAAGCTTTCGCCCTTGAAGGTCACGTAAACTTTGATCTTCTTCGTTCCTGTGGTATCCCATCGAGTAAACATATCCATTGTAAACTTCTCTCCAGGAAAGAGTTCCGGCACATCAAAAGCCTTTGCAGGAAGGCCTTCTACTTCCATTACAAGTTTCGTTCCTGGTTTTGATTTCACATTACTGGTAACATTCACCACCTCTGCTACAATTTGAACTCTTTCGTTTACATGGGCGGTTAAAGGAAAAACATTGAGCCGGGTATCGGTAATCGTATGAGCTGGAAGGGAAAGCCCTGAAGAGTCAAAATACACGGCGGGAACCCTTACCTTCACCGAAATCTTTTTGTAATTATTATCTTCCCTTATCTCCTCTATTTTTCCATCAGGGTCAACTCTCACAGAAATACTCCTCGTTCCCGCAGTATACCACCGTTCAGATCTTGTTACTGTATATTTTTTCCCTGGTTCCAATCTGGGGATATTGTAAGTCCTGGTCCCTTTCTCCTTCACGTAAAAATGCAGAAAAGTAGGGGGACAGGTACCATGCCCGACATTTTTTATTTCAGCGGTAAACTTTCTCTTCTGTGTGATAAAGAAGGGTTTCTTCCCGGGCAAATAAACCTGTAAATCACACATGGGCATCAAAGCAAAAATTTTGTATTTCTCATTGTTGCCCTCATTAACTTCATCAACCTCATCCTCCTCATCCACTGTAACTGTGAACCTGTAAAGACCTATCTTATCAAGTCTTTCTCCCTTTGAAACGGAGGTACTGGTATGCGGTCTCAGACCATCAACAGGTATGATCCACTGCTTGGTTACAAAATTGCTGGGACCTCTAAGAATCATTTTAATCTTGAAATTCGAAGAGCCTGTTCTGCCCGTATTAGCCACCCTTGTATATAGGCTGACAACGTTGTCCCTCTCATTGAGTCTATCTGGTCTGTATATTATCTCCTGAATAACCAATTCCGGTTTATGATTTGCTGTATTAGGGCACCCTATATTAAAGAACGGACTCGTCCCGGAAACCTCTGCCACCATAGGATTTTGCCAGCGCACCTTAACTCTAACCTTTGTTGTTTGAAGGTTTTCAACACTGGAAGTGTGAGGATTTATACATGTTGCAGGGATAGTCCATGAATATCCTGTATTTCCGCGTTCGAGTGGAATATTCTTGTCTATTTTACATGTATTTTGAGTTCCTCCCTCCCTCCACAGGGTTATTCTTACTTTATTAACATTATTAGAAGTATTATTAGAAGAACTATTGAAATTGCTATAACTCCATTTAATCACCACGTGATCTCCCACACAATAGGTTCCCTTCGTGGGAATAAGAATTACATTGGTTATCTGCTGAGAAAATATTAAAGAAACCATCCCAAGAAACAAACCAAGAAAAAATATTTTCTTCATAACAAACCTCCTTATAAAAACACAGCAATTTCCATACCAGAACAACCTCGCTTATATAGCAAGACTGTATTTAAAACTTCCACCAATTGCGTCGAAATTCGACGATTTTGTCGAACCTAATTCGTGCTTGGAGCAAGAAAGATTTCAGTTTTATTTGAAATGCTTAAAACTTGATTTTCAGGGTTTTGATTTCAAATTTTTTAAAACGAAGTTTTATTGTCTTACCGGAAAACGGAACCACCACAGGATTTTCTTCCATAAGATTTGTTTCCCACACTTTAACCGGTTTCCTGAAAATTCTAATGGAAACTTCCTCCGGTATTCCATGGGCTTCATAAAGCCTGAGCACGATGGAGTCATCATCCTCTGCCTTCTTCACTGTATCCAGAATGACTCCGGAATTACTAACGGTAAAGAAGGAATATTCCTTTGGAAATTCACCATCATGGCTATCTGTAACAGTCACAACCATAGGGGTGTTAAGTTCGTATCCTCTCTGGACTGTATGGGCCTTGTTCCATTTTCCCGGATGTGTATAAAGGGAATAAACGAAACAGTGTTTTCCCCGATCTGCGGTAGGGTCAGGCCAGAGAGGAGCTCTGAGCAGGGAAAGTTTCATCACATTCCCGTGGATATCGTATCCATACTTACTGTTGTTCAAAAGGGAAATCCCTCCTCTATCATCGGAAAGGTCTCCCCATTTATGGGCCGGAACCTCAAATCTCGCCTTTTCCCAGAGGGTATCCATCTTTGTAGTTCTCTCTATGGTTGCAAAGGGAATTTCATAGGCTGCATTGTCACCATGCACCGCTACTGGAAAGGCAACTTTAAGAAACATGTGGGTTTCCCACCAGTCCGCTTTCATTTTTACATCAATTCTGTCAACGCCGGCATAAAGGGTTATATCCTGTTCAAAGAAGGAAGACGGAAAGTCTTCGGTTGGTGAATAACGATCCTTTGAAAGCCCCAGGAAACTTTTTTTCACCCTTATAACAGCCCGAACCGGAGAGAAATGTATAAGCTTCACCTCATCAGGCTTATTAAGTTCCCACATTCTTCCCGTATAACCTATATTCCATGCATCCCATCTCTCAGGCCTATCCTCGTAAACCTGAAGGACATTCCCTTCCTTTCCCGGCGCTATAAATTCTCTCTTCAAACGCTTATCGTAAAGACTTTTAATATTGCCGGTCCCGGGATTGATAACTATCCGGTAATAAGCATTTTCCAGGGTGTACCCCTTTGCTTTAAGGTCTGTGTTTATAGCGGATGCTTTCCCCTTTACTATTGAATAAACCCTGTAACCCACAGGGGGAACATCTCTGGCGATAAAACCCATGTAAATTCCATCGTCCATCTTTAGAATCTCACATGGAATTTCCTTCCCTTCTGGCCCCATAACCCTGTAGTTCTTTCCCTTCATTTCCTCAGGGAGTTTAAACTTTACATAATCCGTCCTCTTCCAGGAAAGGGGATTGAATACCACCACAGGAACCCCTTTAACCCGGGTGTATATTCTGGAAGTGATAAAGGAAAGGGAATCCTTCTGTATTCTTCCCAGTATCCTCCGGGCTCTTCTGTAAAACTCCATGGCATCCCTGTAAATAGGGGTGATGCCCGAACCGGGTAATATGTCATGAAATTGGTTCGTCATAACCAGTTTCCATGCTTCGAGAAACCTATCAGACGGATAGAGTTTTCCAAGTTCGTGGGCTATGGATGCAAGTTTTTCAGCAACGGATAGCATGATCTCGCTCTTCCGATTGTTCTTTTTTATCTCGGAATGGGTGGTATAAGTACCACGATGATACTCAAGATAGAGCTCATCCTTCCATGTGGGGATCTTACTGCCGAGGTCCTTCTCCACATTCTTTAAGAATCCCATGGCTGTGGAGGGTACGAATTCAGGGGCTATCCTTAGAGATTTATAATGACGCACCCTGTTTAGAATTTCCCTGTTGGGGCCTCCCCCATGATCGCCGAGCCCATAGAGGATCAAAGCTTTCCTGTAGGCAGTATTAGCATGATAGGTGGAAAGGGCTCTGGTGGTTCTTATTAGATCAAGCCTCGAAGTGTATCCAACCGGAGGAAAGTAGGACAAGATCCTGGTACCGTCCACTCCCTGCCACCAGAAAATGTTGTAGGGAAACACGGTGGTATCGTTCCATAGAATTTTCTGGGTTATAAAATAATCGATGCCGCTTTTTTTGTAAATCTGAGGCATGTTCCAGTTGTACCCAAAGGAATCTATGTTCCATCCAATTTTTACATCAACGCCAAACTTCTTCCTGAAATACCTCTTTCCATAGAGGATCTGACGAACCCAGCTCTCTCCTGAAATCAGGTTACAGTCAGGTTCCAGCCACATTCCTCCGACGATTTCCCATCTACCCTCCTTCACCCTCCTTTTTATCTCATGGAAAATATCAGGATAGTATTTTTCCATCCATTCATAGGTAATGGCCTGGCTCTGAGCGTAAATAAGTTCCGGGTATTCGTCCATGTTTTTAAGAACGGTTGCATACGTATTCCTTGCCACTTCCCTTGTCTCTGCAATTCTCCAGAGCCATGCTATATCGATGTGAGCATTTCCCAGCATGAATATCTTGAATGTCCTGGCAAACCTGGAAAGTTCTCTGCTCATCTTATAAGAATTTTCTATGGAAGCGATAAGCCTTTTTGTATCTCCTGCTTTCAGGGCATCCAGGGAAAAACTCATAACTGCCCTTGCCCATATACGATTCAAACGTGACAGCCTTTTTCTGGAAATTTTTCTCCTGTCCTCTATCCTGAAGGGTTTTCCGGTGAAGGTCCGCTTGACCAGCTCAGGATTTAGAAGGATGCAGGAAACCTTCATGGAATCTATCCAGTCCATCACCTTTAAAGAAACATTATGGGCTGTCTCATAAAGGATTTTTGCGCTCCTGAGGGAGAAATATATCCCTTCCTCCGGGAGAGGTGTATTTCTCGGTGGCCAGAATTCCCCCCTGGGGGGCTTAAAGCCCTTATTCACTGCTTCTATACTCAATTCATGGATGCCCGGGATGTTTTTCCCCAGGGAAACCGTGATGGTTTTATCCTTATAGTTTCCGTCTGCACCATCTATTCTAAAAACGCCCACACTATTTCCATCCAGCAATACTTTTCCTTCTATAAGGCCCCTGCCAACCAGTTTCAACTCCAGGAAGACAGGAGAATTTTCGACATTAACACCTGAATAGACCCTTCGCAACTCAAAATTGGACCTTAACCTTATCCGCTGTTCCTTAAAACCGCTTCCAATCCTGTAATCCGTCCATTCTCCATTCTTCCAGATTTTCCATTCAGAAATGGAAGAGTCCATTTCCCTGACGATCGAATCGAGATAAGCCTTAGCTGCCTCCCTTTCCCCACCTATAGCCATTCCTGATAAAAGGATTAATAGGATAAATATGACTGTAATCTTTTTCATTCTTTCCTCCCTACTACCTTGATTTAATCAAAGGCAGAAGAAAAAATCCATTTTTTGTTCGGATAAATTATTTTTCCATAATCTCCTTCAGACTGGCTTTAAGAATTTCAAAGACTTCATGAACATCGCTGGAAAAGGTAATCAACTCGAAGTCCTCAGGAGATATATAACCCTTCTGAATTAACCTCTGGAAGTTCACCGTGTTTTCCCAGTGTTCCCGATCAAAAAGCACAATGGGTATCCTGTTTATTTTTCCTGTTTGAATGAGGGTAAGAGCTTCAAAAAGCTCATCCATGGTACCAAAGCCTCCCGGAAAGAAATCCGCAGCTCTGGCAAAATACATGAACCACAGTTTTCTCATGAAAAAATAGTGAAATTCAAAATTCAGTTCAGGGGTTATGTAACCGTTGGGCAACTGCTCGTGTGGCAGGGAAATATTGAGACCGATTGAAGGAATACCAGCCCTTAAAGCCCCTCTGTTTGCAGCTTCCATAATTCCAGGCCCCCCTCCGGAGCAGATGGCAAACCCTGAATTGTCCACGCCGTTTTTCTTCGCCCACTCACCAAGCAGAAACGAAAGTCTCTCTGCCTCCCAGTATAGCTCCCTGTTTTCGGGATCAGGGTCATCCGGTTTTATTCTCGATGAGCCAAATATCACAACGGTATGTTTTATTCCATGGTCCCTGAACCGCTTTTCGGGTCCCAGATATTCCGCGAGTATCCTTATGGGTCTTGCCTCGGGAGAGTTAAGAAATTCCGGATCCTTGTAGGCCTTTTTAGCTCTTTTCATTGTTACCCCTTTCTTTTTTCTTAAATAGAAGGGTAACCCGAAAGCCTCATTAAAATCAAAAACTTAGAGGAGAGAAAGGAGAAGCCTTCTTGCTACTTCCCGTTTTGGTGCCCTTTCGATTTCCTGAACAGTACCATCCTTAAATATAAGATAACCCTGATTTTCCCCGGTTCCAAATCCCTTATCCCTCCCAACAGGATTAACAAAAATAAGGTCAGCGCCCTTCTCAAGAAGTTTTTTCTTTCCCCTCTCCAGGAAATCCTCGGTTTCAGCAGCAAAGGCAACTATTATCTGATCCGGTCCTTTCCTTTCCGCTATCTCCTTTAAAATATCAGGGGTGGATTCAAACTCGATGTTAATATTACCCTGTCTTTTTATTTTCCCCTCAAACACTTCAACGGGTCTGAAGTCCCCAACAGCAGCAGCCATAAAAAGTATATCGTACTTAACTTCAAGGAGTTTTTCCCTTAATTCTTCCACAGTTTCAAACCTTTCGGTCTTTACGTATGTTCTTTCTGCAGAGGAAGAAGACAGAAAAAGGGTAACATTAGCCCCCATCAGAGCTGCCTCCTCCGCTATTGCAACCCCCTGTTTTCCGGATGAAGGGTTGGATATAAACCTTACAGAATCTATATACTCCCTGGTAGCTCCAGCTGTAACAACCACCTTTATACCTTTCATTTCCTTCCCGATATGGGAGAGCACCTCAAAAACTATTCTTGAAGGTTCGGCAAGCCGTCCCTTTCCGTGCTCTTCACAGGCCAGGTAGCCTTCCTCAGGCTCTATTATAATTACCCCATCCCTTTTCAGTACTTCAATATTTCTGCTGGTTGCAGGATGTAGAAGCATACCCTCATTCATGGCAGGAGCCACAAATACAGGCTTTTTACAGGCAAGATAAAGGGAGGATAGAAAATCATCTGCAATACCGGAGGCGAACTTAGCTATTATGTTGGCTGTAGCCGGTGCCACCACCAGGGCTTCTGCTTCATCGCAGAGCTTTATATGTTCCAGTCCGTTTTTCAGATCCCTGAACTGGTCAACAATTACCTCCTCACCGGACAAAGCAAGGAAGGTCAGGGGTGAAATAAACCTGGTAGCGTTCTCTGTCATCACCACCCTTACCTTCCATTCTCTTTTCTGAAATTCCCTCAGAATTTCAGGTGCCTTGTACGCTGAAATTGAACCCGTAACGCCTAAGATTACCCTTTTCAAAGCATCCCCTCTATTTTTTCCTTCATTCTTTCCGTTCTTAGCCTCTCTCCCCTGATTATAGCAGAAACATCCTCCACAGCCCTTTCGAGCTCATCATTAATTACTATGTGGGTAAACTCCCTGTATCTGGAAATTTCCCATCTGGCTACCTTTACCCTCTTTTTTATCTCTTCCTCCGGAGTGTCCTTTCGATTTTTCAAACGCCTCAACAATTCCTCCATTGACGGAGGAAATAGCAGTATTCTTATGCTTTCTGGAAAGAGCTTTTTGATGTTTATAGCACCCTGAACATCTATATCCAGAAGAACGTCCCCCTCGTTTCTACGAAGAAGAAGTTCCCTCCTGGACGTTCCATAGAGGTTTCCATAAACCTCTGCCCATTCAACAAACTCATTGTTCTCCACCATTCTTTTAAATTCTTCCCGCGAGATAAAATAGTACTCCCGCCCGTTCTTTTCCTTTCCCCTTGGCTGCCTGGTAGTATGGGAAATGGAAAAGACAAGTCCTTCCACCCTCTTCATTACTTCCTTTACCACTGTGGACTTCCCGACACCAGAGGGGCCGGACACAACTATCAGAAGTCCTTCACTCACCGGGTAGCTCCTCCTCTATTCTCATAATAATGGTGGTGGGAGATAAAGCAGAAACAATTATGTGATTGCTATCGGTAATAATAACCGATTTTTCCTGTCTGCCCATGGTAGCATCTATAAGCATACCC
Organism: Candidatus Aminicenantota bacterium; assembly: GCA_027062035.1. Lineage (GTDB taxonomy): Bacteria > Acidobacteriota > Aminicenantia > S016-38 > S016-38 > S016-38. The sequence continues at coordinate 7,893 of JAMOUL010000043.1, forward strand.
TTTTCCTTTGCTGCTTCCTTCAGTCGCTTAACCGGAAGGGAATCCACGGAAAGCACAGCGATTATCCTGTCCCTCATAACCGCATTCCCAAAGCCGATGTGAATCATCTTATTCATCATTCTAAATTATGCACCTGTTCTCTTATTTCTTCCACTGTGGTTTTTATAACTATTGCATGCCTGGTAATCTCGGGATTAAGGGTTTTGGAGTTTATGGTGTTGGCCTCCCTCAATATTTCCTGAGCAATGAAATCCAGCTTTTTTCCTCCATCTTCCATGGATTTTTCGAACTGTTTTACATGAAAATCTATCCTTGAAATTTCCTCAGAAATATCGTATCTGACTGCCATTATAGCAGCTTCCTGAACGATCCTTTCTTCATCCACATCAACAGACATTTCTCTAATTTTGTTTTCTATATCTTTCCTTATCCTTTCCTTTTCGCCGGAAAATATTTTTTCTATCTTCTTTCTCTCTTTTTTTATGATAGAAAGCCGTTCCTTTATGTATTTTTTGATCCTCTCTCCCTCGGCTATTCTGGTTTTCTTCAGGGTAGATAGAACCTCTTTAAGTCCGGAAAAGATGAATTTTCTTTCATCATCAGAAAAGCCCTCCTCATTAAAGCTGAGGTCCACAAGGCCCGGAATTCTCAGAATTCCATCCATTGAAAGTGGCGCCATAGCTGATAGTGGCCTCAGTTCCCTGATTATTTCCGAAATTACATCCTTGTTTATAAGAATCCTCTGCTTCTCCAGAGATGTGAATCTTATATCCATATAGACCTCAATCCTTCCCCGCTTAAAAAATTCCCTTACCACTGTTCTTATATCATCTTCAAGGGGTCTTATATATACACCGCCCTTGATAATCACATCGAGATACTTGTTATTCAGGGACCTGACCGATATCTTGAGTTCAAAGGAAGGGTGAGAAAATCTGCCCTCCGCATATCCTGTCATTGATTCCATTTATGCCTCCATCTGTGCTCTGTAAAACTGAGCGTATCTTCCGTTTCGGTTCATAAGTTCACGATGGGTACCCTCCTCCACTATTTTTCCTCCTTCAAGAACAATTATCCTGTCCGCCATTTTAACCGTGGACAACCTGTGGGCGATAATAATCGTGGTTCTTTCCCTGGTAATTTCCTGAAGAGCTTCCTGTATCCTTTTCTCGGATTCGGAATCCAGGGAGGAAGTTGCCTCATCAAAAATGAGGATTCTGGGGTCTTTAACTATAGCTCTTGCTATAGAGATGCGCTGGCGTTGCCCCAGCGACAGGTTCAATCCCTTCTCCGATAGGTTCGTTTCGTACCCATCCGGAAGGGAAGAAATAAAGCTGTGAATGTGGGCTGCCTTTGCAGCTTCAACTATATTTTCCTTACTAACGTTGCTGGCACCATAGGAGATGTTTCTGGCTATAGTATCATTAAAAAGAAGAACATCCTGTGTAACCACTCCTATCCTTTTTCTCAACCACTTAAGGTCGTATTTTTTAACCTCAACACCATCTATAAGGACTTTTCCCTTATCAGGGGTATAGAAACCCAGAATAAGGTTGACAATTGTTGTTTTTCCCACCCCTGATGAGCCAACTATGGCCATTTTTTCTCCCACATTAAGTTTAAAGCTGATTCCCCTTAACACAGGTTTTTCCGGCTCGTATGAAAAATAAACTTCTCTGAATTCTATTTCCCCTCTTATATCTTCAGGTCTGTAATCACCACCCTCTTCCTTGTATCTGGATTCGAGCTCAAGCAGTTCATTCAGGCTATCCACAGAGGCTCCGCCCTGGTGCAGAAGATTATTTGCGCTGGATAGACGCCTTATCGGTGTATAAAGATAAAATATAGATGCAATGAAGGTGGTAAACTGGCCCGGTGTCATTGCACCCTGCCTTATCATCTTTGCACTTATGTAAATGAGCACGGCTGCCACAACGCCGCCTATAAATTCGAGGAAAGGGGAAGACAGGGTCCACATCCTAACGAATTTTATATTGTCCAGATAGTTTTTCCTGTTTACCCGCGAAAATTTTTCCTTTTCCACTTCCTCTGTACTGAAGGCTTTTACAACCCTTATCCCTCCCAGAACCTCTGTAATCTGCCTTGAAATTTCTCCCACCGACTTCTGCCTTTTTTCTGTAAGCCTTTTTATTGCCCTCCCAAAGACAACCACCGGCACGACAGCGAGGGGAATTATAAGAAGAGAAATAAGGGTGAAACGGGGATTATTGGTAATTATAACCGCAATCAACGCCAGAACCGTAAGACTCTCCCTTATCATCTGAACCACGCCGTCAGAAATTGACCTCTCCAGAATATCCATCTCATAGAGAAACCGGGAAGATATCTTTCCACTATGGAGGGAATCAAAGAATTTAAGCGGGGCCTCTATCAATCTGGAAAAGATTTTATCCCTGAGATCTCTGATAATACGCTGGGAAAGTGCCCTCATGGTATAGTTGGAAAGAAACGTAAAAAGGGCCTTACCAAAGAAAACAAAAAGCACTATAAGCGGTATCGTATATGGGGCTGAAAGATCCACATATTTCGAAATAAACCTTCCAAATTGAAATCCCTGAGCCTTTGAAGCAGGGGCCACAGAAAAGAGATTATCCATTATAGGTTGAAGAACCAGGGCTGCCATTGCAGTAAACAGCGCAGCAAAAACAGAATATATGAGAGCCAGAAATATCCTTCCCTTGTAAGGTAATATAACTTTAATTAATGACTTCATTCTTCCTGTTTAAAATTTTTATTCCCGCTTCTATTGCATTAAATACCGAACCCCTTTTCAGGTTATCAAAAACAGCCCACATCCAGTATTTTCCTCCCTCTCCCTTCCGAATATCTGAAAGATGTATATAAAAACCCTCTTCCTCCCTGAATTTAGAGGGTGAGAGTTTCTCTTCCTCTATTAAAAGATATTTGTGATTTGAAAGCATCTCCCCCAGCTTTTTCAGGGGGATATCCTTATTCAGCTTCAGAAACAGGATAGTAGAATACCTGTGGAATATGCCCGAGCGAAGAATCATTGTGTAAAACTCATTTATTCCGGTAATTGTTTTTAATCCTTCAGCTATTTCAAGCTCTTCCCTTGTAAATTTTCCCTTTCCCTTTTTACCTCCTTTGGGAAGCAGATCAAATGCAAGAACCTCTCCCAGCTCCTTCTGAGGAACCTCTTCCATGTTTAAAAGGTTTATGGCCTGGGAAAAGAGCTCATCCATGGCCTTCTCTCCCCTTTCTGAAGCAGGTTCAATCAGGATAGAAAACCCATATTCCACAAGTTTTCCAAGCGGATAAATTAAATGGGAAAGAGCTATTACTCCAGGAGGCGGGTTAAAGATCCTGTCCGACTCAACATTCTCATCGTTTATTCCACTAACCACCGGTGGCAGGTCCCTTCGTGATCCGGACAGGTCCACAGACACTGTCGGCGCAAAGAATAATTCATCTTCCACCGGGACTGTAAAAAAAACAATATCGAGGCCCTTCAAATTCTCGGGTCTGGGATTCATAACAACCATGGCTTCATCCCGGAAGGAATCAAAAAGAGCATATTCCCCTATTCCGGGTTCATACAGGCGAAAATCCCTGAAGTTAATCTTCAGCTTTTCCAGGGTCTCCTTGAGTGTTTTCCCTTTAAGATTTTTAACACCTACAATCGCTGCTTTATACTCTCTGTTCATCCTCTTGTACCGGTTTAAAGGTTTGCAAAATAACTTTCTTCAAATAGGTTGCAGGGCCAGAAAGGGCATATCCATAAGCAAGGAAAAACAGAGTCTTCGTAGGCCATGCGGCAAGGGCTGAGAGAGCTATGGAAAAGAAAAACAATGTGAAATAATGTTCCCTTGACTTAAGATTTACATCCTTAAAACTTCTAAATTTAAACCTGGATATCATAAAGAAGGACGTAAAGAACACAACTATGCCCAGAGCTATAGGGAAAAATTTCCATTCGGGTGGGGTCTTGAAAAAAAGAACTGTAGACACAAGGACAAGAGCTGCCGAAGGAATTGGCAGGCCTACAAAATATCTTTTTGAAGATATCCCATCCTTGCTTAGGGTATTGAACCGGGCAAGTCTTAGTGCCCCTCCTACCACGAACAAAAAGGAAACGAAAAAGCCAAGCTTTGGAAAATCCTTGAGTGCCCATAAATAGATCAATATAGATGGAGCCACTCCAAAGGAAACAAGGTCCACCAGGGAGTCAAGCTCCCTGCCCATGGGGGTGCTGCTCCTCAATGCCCTGGCAGTTCTTCCATCCATCAGGTCCATAACCGCTGCAAAAATTATAAAGAGAGCGGAAAGGGAGAACTTACCCTTTATGGCGAAATTAATCGCCACAAAACCAAAGTAAAGGTTAAGAATGGTAAGCAGGGATGGTATGACGTAAACCAGGTTAAGATTCTTTCTCTTTCTATTTTTTCTTTTATTCTTCATCTTTTATCCTTACTATGGCCGTCAAACCGGCCTTAACCTTTTCTTCCTCCTTCACAAGAACTTCATAACAGGGTGGAAAATAAAAATCTACCCTGGACCCAAGCATTATTATACCAATTCTCTGGCCTCTTTTAACCTTTTCTCCGGGAGAAACAAAGGGTTTTATCCTTCTTGCCATTATTCCAGCTATCATTTCCACCACAAATTTTCTGTTTTCGGAGGATATCTCTATTATCACCTTCTCGTTTTCCACGGATTCTGGTTTATATGCAGGCAGATACCCACCTCCTTTTCTTTCTATAGAAACAATCTGGCCGTCCAGTGGTGACCTATTGACATGGACATCCAGAGGCGACATGAATATGCTTATCCTTTTGTAGGGTCCACCCTTGGTGGGGTGATTCAACTCCTCTATACTCATTACCTTCCCGTCGGCAGGGGAAACCAAAACATTCTCATCCTCAGGGGGTATTCTCTCCGGGTCCCTGAAGAAATAAAGCACAGGAAATGCAAGAAGAATTACAACACATGCCACACAGGGTATTCCGATCAGGAAAAAGAACAGCGAAAAAATAAATATGGGAACAATAAAATAAAGGGATTCCTTAGCCACCACTCCTCTTCTCCATTTCTTTAAGCATAATTTCCTGCATTTTATCCTTTAATTTCAATTTAAGTTTTTTAAGTTTTTTTACCTCAACCTCCTCCTCTTCACTTAATCCCACCCTCGCCAGGAGTTCTTCTATTCTCTTTTCATACTCCCTGTGCTGCTCGTAAAGCTTTCTGAATTCTTCATTTTCCCTTATAAGAGTTTCCTTCAGTTCGTTTTCTTTCATTTTACCTCCTTATTTCTTCCTAACTTATAGTATATCATTTAGCCCATTTTCGACTTAAAAAATCTGGCTTCTCCTTCCGGATCTTCCGCAAGGAAAATGGCGGAAGAAATGGCTATAATGTCCGGTCCGAGGGACATTGCAATGTCTATGTTTTCCCTTCTGATCCCTCCTATGACACAAACGGGAATTTTAAGCTCTTTTTTGGCAGCTTTTACAGTATCAGGATTCAATTTAACAGTTTTCTTTTTTGTGGCGGTAGGAAAGAGTGCTCCGAAGGCCGCATAATCAGCTCCCACAGCCTGAGCCATCCTTCCCCTTTTAATATCATTGTAACAGGAAATGCCCAGAATTTTATTTTTTAACATCTTTCTAACCCTCACCGGATCATCATCTTCTTTTCCAATATGAGCACCATCTGCTCCATATTCCATGGCCACCTCAGGATAATCGTTAACTATCAGATTAAAATTAAAGTCTTCTTTAAGCTTGAGGGATTCTTTTACTATTCTCGCTGTTTTAGCAGGATCTTTTATCCTTATCTGAACCCAGTCCACTCCCCCTTTCAAAGCTTTTCTTATTCTTCTGAGGAACTCTCTTTCCTCAAACTCTCCACTTGCAATCAAATACAAAATCACTTTAAGTTAAGGTTCAATTTTGAGAAAAACTCCTTTGTAAGATTATAATATTCGTTCCAGTATTTTCTCACTATACATTCGTTATATGTCGGACAGTTGGAAGGGTTACGGCCGACACAGGGAACCGGTGTTAGCCCTTCTCCCACTGCATCCATAATATCAAGCCACGAAATTCTCTCAGCAGGTCTTCCAAGCACATACCCTCCCCGGGCCCCTCTTTTTCCCTTAACCAGTCCTGCCTTTTTTAACTTCAGGAATACCTGTTCCAGGAATCTTTCAGGGATTTTTTCTCTTCTCGAAATTTCTTTCAGAGAAAGAGGTTCCTTCTCCGAAAGATGAAGCATAGCCCTTATGGCATATCTTGAATAAGTGGTAAATCTCACAAAATTATTATACCAAAATTGTAGGAAATAAAAAAAGCGCCCCCGACGGGACTTGAACCCGTGCTGCCGCCTTGAAAGGGCGGTGTCCTTACCTGGCTAGACTACAGGGGCGCAGAAATGAGCCGTGCAGGATTCGAACCTGCGACTCCCGGCTTAAAAGGCCGGTGCTCTGCCTGCTGAGCTAACGGCTCTAACAAATGGTAATTTTAACAGAAATACCTTACTCAGTCAACTCTTCGATGTGCTTAACCACCCACCTTCCTCTTATAGGAGTGCTTACTCCAGGCTTGGTGAGTTCGTATCTTACAAGGTAGAATTTAAACTTCTTGGTCTTCCCTTCCTTGTCTGTTCCTTCAATTACTATTTCCTCGGTGTACATCTTTCCTTCCAGCTTTTCCAGTTCTGGAATATCTCCAACAGAAAGAGCCATCAATCTTTTCTCATTGTTATATTCCTCGGAGATCTTGGTGTATTCATCCTTTGCCTGAAGGAATTGATTCTTGAGGTCCTCATATTTGGACTTGAGCTCTTCATATTTTTTCCTGTTTGCTCTCTTGCGAGCCCTTGACCACTTCTGATATTTGGCATCGAAATCATCGAACTCCACCTTTGCAAGGGCTGCATCTTCCTGAAGTTTTTCCATGGTCTTTTTTGCCTCATCCATTTTCTTCTTAAGATCTGCGAGAACGGTTTTGCTCTCTGTGGGCTGGGTCTTCGAAACGATCTTCCATTTTACAAGGTCCACCTTAACAGGGGTGAGAGAAATCTTCACTATGGTATCCTTGTCCCCCATTCTGATAGCCGAGATGTAACGGCTTATAAGAGTTTGTTCAGGGGATCCACAACCAATAAGAGCTATAGAAGAAACAACCAAAAGCCCTGCAAGGGCAAAAACTGTGAGTTTTTTCATTTTACTCCTCCTTTATTAATTTATTTTTAAACGAAATCTCTTCCTCAAGAACATATGAAAGGGCCAGCATCCTACTTTCATTATACCACCTGGATATAAGTTGCATACCAACAGGAAGACCATTTGACGAAAGAGAAAAGGGAAGGGAAATTGCAGGAAGGCCCGCCAGATTTACAAATACAGTAAACCTATCCTCAAGATACATTGAGATGGGGTCCTGCTTTTCTCCAAGTTTAAATGCCACCCCCGGAGTAGTAGGAAGAGCTATAAACTCAGCTTCTCTGAAAAGGTTTTGCAGTTTCTCACTTATGTATTTTCTATATGCTACCCCCTTTCCATAATAATCATCATAATATCCACTGGACAAAACAAAGGTTCCAAGCAAGATCCTTCTTTTTACCTCATCCCCAAAACCCGCTGTTCTTGTTTTAATATACATATCGAGAAGGTCTTCAGCCCTCTCCCTCAGCCCGTATCTTACTCCATCATACCTGGCAAGGTTGGAACTGGCCTCTGCAGTGGCAACTATATAGTACGCCTCGATCCCCTGTTCCAGAAATGAGAGGTTCACCTCCTTTCCCCTGCCTCCCACAGATTCCAGTACCTCCAGATATCTGTGAAAAGCTTCTATTACCTCCCGGGATGCACCTTCCAGGAAACTATCTTCCGGATAAACAAAAGTAAACTCCCGGGGAATCTCAGAAAAAATCTCATCATAGGAAGGTACAGGTATCGAGGCTGTGGTCGAATCCCTATCATCATCACCTGCTATTATGGAAAAAATATAAGCTGCGTCCTTGACGCCGGAGGAA
>JAMOUL010000044.1 GCA_027062035.1 Candidatus Aminicenantota bacterium
TAATGTGGTTTCAGATCCTTTTCCTGCTACTGTGTACGTAGATGACGAAGAAAAGTGCACGGCTCCATGTATAGTGGAAGGAGTTTCTCCCGGTACCCATGTAATAAAAATAGAAAGGGAACTCTACGGAAAATGGGAACAGGAAATGGAACTAAAGGGCCACAATGAGTATGACATAGTGGTTAAATTATCTCCCTATAAGTACACCCTTAAAAAGTGCTTTGGCAGACGTGGGAGCTACTCAGGTCAGTTAAGCTATGCCTATGACCTCACAATAGACAAACAGGGTTATATCTATGTGGCTGATACTGGAAACGACAGAATACAGAAATTTTCAAAGGACGGATATTATATAAGCAGAGTTTCATTTTCCGGCGTCTCAGGAATTGCGTATTCTTCCGCAAATAATTCTATCTATGCTGTAAGCATTTCCAGTAATTACCTGAGAAAATATGGCCTTAAACTTATTTATGCGTTCCAGAAATATCTTGGATTATCATATCCCAGAGGTCTCGGGATTGACTCTTCAGGAACCCTTTATATAGCTGATTCCGGTCATAAGAAAATAATTAAAGCCGGTCAGGGAGGTGGAGCTATAAAGACCTGGAGCGTAGCAGGAGGATCTGGAATACCCTATGATGCTGAACCCGGTAAAAATGGTGATATCTACGTACCTGTCTTTAATATGGATAAAATCTTTGTTTACTCCAACACCGGGGCAAAAAAGAGAGAATTTTCCAGAAGCATAGATGGTCCGGCACACATTGCCTTTGATAGAATGGGACATGTTTATGTAACTTCATACTTTGAGAACAAGGTTTACAAGTTCACAGCCGAAGGAAAATTTGCCATACGTTTTGGAACCAACTTTAACCATCCACTTGGAATTGCAGTGGACCGCAATGGAGACGTAATAGTTCAGGACACTTACAATTACAGGATCTGCCGATATGGAATATCATCAGAGACCATTGGAACAGCCACGGCCAGAATCACAGTAAAACGCATTGCGGGAAATGTCAGTGGTATTGGATCGCAAAGATATCCTTCCGGATATGGAAGCTTTAATAAGAGATCACATCGTCCGGGAAGAATTAAAAAATGAGCTTAAACTAATCCAGAGTTAATAGCCATAGCTGGCAAAAATTTTCTGAAAGGAATGAAATCAATTTGTGGAATCGTAGATTTAACGGTGAAAGGAAACTATTGAGAAAAGGCCTCCCTGCATTTTACTGACATCTTTCGGAGATTGTCGAAAACTGTTTTAAACTCGTCGGGGTCCTCAGACTCAATCACATATTCAAGTGTAATTTCCTGAATGGAGGGAAAGGCAACTCTAATGAGTTTTCTATTTCCCCTTTTCCCCTCTATCCAGACTATATCTATTCCAAAGGGAATGCAGTATTTAAAACCTTTCTTTTCGATTATTTTCCTGAGAATCTCCACAGCCCGGGGAGTATCAACGTTATCTGTCCTGTACATATGCATCCATCCACCCATGGGAGCTTTGCCAAAGTGCACCAATTTCACATTTCCCACTGCCTTCTCAAGAAGGGGTCTTATCCTGCGGTCCATATCCTTCGCCTGCAAACTGGAAAGTCCCATGTCAGAAGCTTCTTCTGAGTTCTCCATATTTTCTATATTGGCTTCTTTATCCGAATACATGGATCCAGAGTTTGATTTTTTGCACCCGAAAACAATAAATGTCAGAAGAAAAACTACAATAATAAAAAGTTTTTTTCTCACGGGTCTATTGTAACAAATTTAAAGGGAAAATAGTCTGGAAAAAACAATAAGCAAAACAAAAACAATGGAAATTACTATTAAGAACAGCTGAGATAAACTCTTATTCTCCTTGAAAATTGTATATCCGAGATAAATAACAATAACAGGAAGTATAAGGCCATTGGCAATCTGGGCAAGGATTATAAGTTGCAGAGGATTTATGGGGAAAAACACGGAAGATAGACCAAAAAGCACGATAATGGTGGAAATTATCCTGAAAACTTTAGAACTTTCCTTAAATCCAAAAACCCCCCTTACCAGCCACGATGCCGCGTATGGAGCCGTTATAGCCGAAGAAAGGCCAGCTGCAAAAAGACCCACACAAAATGCAGTCTTTGCAAACTTTCCCAGGAGAGGTGCCAGTTGCACTGCCATGGTTGCTGCTGAATCAATTCTTATTCCAGAAGCAAAGAAGGCAGCAGCTGAGGTAACGACAATTGAAGCTGTGATTATAACTCCAAGGGCTATGGAAATCCCAAGATCCTTTCTCATTTCAGGCAGATTGGAACTATTCCAGCGTTTAAGAACTATTGATGAATACAGAAATAAATTATAGGGTACAACGGTGGTACCAAGGAGTGCAGTGGCTATAGGCTTTGAATTTTCAGGAAAGGCAGGTACCAGACCCTTAAGCACTTCAAAAAGCGCAGGACCCGCCTTTACCGCCGTCGCAAGGAAGGAAAGACTCATAAGTCCCACAAGCCCCATTAGAAATATTTCTATTCCCCTGTACCTCCCTCTCCAGAGGAACATAAGAGCCACGATGGAAATTATAACAGCCCAGAACTTTCCCAGAGGGAACAGTTCATTAAGCCCTATATATGCACCGGTAATATTTCCTGCCTCATAGGCTGCTGCTCCGAGGACCACTGCAAGAACTGCTACAAGAGTAAACACTATATTTACAAACCTTGAGCCAGTGGTTTTCATAAGAACCTGAGAAAGGTCCTCACCCTTTTCCAGTGAAAATCTCCCGGACATTTCCTGAAGTACAAAGGCCAGGGCTCCTGAAATGAGAACCACCCACAGAAGAGAGAAGCCAAAACTTGCTCCGGCGAAGGATGCTGAAGTTACTGTTCCCGGCCCTATAAACGCAGCAGTAATTAGAAAGCCAGGGCCCAGCTTAATCTTTTTTCCCATATCCTCCGCCTCCGGGTGTCTCTATCACCAGAGACTCATACCTTTTAATCTGAATATTTACCTTGGAAGGAAGAACCTCAACTTTACCGTCCCTTCTTATAAGAAGATTCCTTCCCGGTTTTCCCGCCTCTCCACCAAAGATTCCATAAGGGGGATGAATTCTTCTCTCGCTGAGGATGCTCACCCTTGCAGATTTTTTGAAGAAATATTCCCTTATGATTCCCTCCCCTCCCCGTCTTAACCCCTTTCCCCCTGACCCCTTTCTCAGTTCGTATCTTTTTATAATGACCGGAAGGGACTGCTCTATAACTTCAACAGGGGTATTAAGGGAATTTGTCATGTGAGTATGAACACCGGAGGCCCCATCCTGATCGGAACTGGCCCCTGCACCTCCTCCAATGGTTTCGTAATAGGCAAAATTAATCCCTCCAAAGGAAACATTGTTCATGGTTCCCTGGCTCGCTGCCACTGCTTTGTCCGGAAGCATCTCAGAGAAGGCTCCCAGAAGGACATCAACTACCCGCTGTGAAGTCTCCACATTCCCTCCAGCCATAGCTGCGGGTCTTCTGGGATTTAACAAACTCCCCTCTGGAATTATAATATTTATAGGTTTCAAAAGACCGGAATTTATGGGAAGGTCTTCTCCCAGCATTACCTTTAATACATACAGAACTGCGGACGCCACTATTGCAGGATTGGCGTTCATTCCCCCCTTTGTTTGTCCCCCAGTGCCATTAAAGTCTATGCCAAGCTCTTTTCCTTTCTTTTCCATGCATACCCTGATAGGAAGATTTTTTGTACCAAAACCATCATCATCAAGAAAATCCTGAAAACAGAATTTTCCATCGGGTAGTCTCTCTATTCTCTTCTCCAGCATGATTTTCGAATACTCCACAAGATGCTGAGCGTATTCTATGGCCTGCGCTCCCCTCTTTTTCAACAGTTCCTTAAGTCTCTCAATCCCCTTTCGGTTTGCAGCCAGCTGGGCCCTGAGGTCCGCCTCCCTTTCTTCCGGATTTCTGCAGTTGCAAACGATCAATTTCAGAATGTCTTCCCTTATTTTGCCCTTTTCTTCTATCTTTACCGGGGGGATAATAAGCCCTTCCTGATAGATGTCCTCGGCAAGGGGCATTGAGCCGGGTTGACTTCCTCCCACATCTGAATGATGTGCCCTATTGGCCACAAAAAACACATGTTTTCCCTTGTAAAAGACCGGAGAAATGACAGTAATATCAGGAAGATGTGTTCCACCGAGGAAAGGATCGTTCAGGATTACCGTATCCCCTTCATCCATTACCACTTCCCGAAGAGCGGCTGCCACGCTATAGGGCATCGCCCCCAGGTGCACCGGGATGTGGGCTCCAAGTGCAAAACTTTCAGCCTCTGCTGTAAAAAGGGCTGCGGAATAATCCCTTCTTTCCTTTATGTTCGGAGAAAATGCTGAAAGCTTGAGCAGGGTACCCATCTCTTCAGTAATGGATACAAATACGTTTCTGAAAACCTCAAGCTCTACTGGATCAAACATTGTTTCTCCTTATTCTTATCTCTCCAAATCTTCCCACTTCACCTGTAAATCCCGGTGGTATGAATACTGTGCCGTCGGACGAAGCTATGACCGAAGGTCCCTCCAGTTTTACCCCTGCCCCCAGAGATTCTCTTCTGTAAAAACACGTCCTGTGGAACTCCCCTCCAAAGAATATATCCCTTTTTCTGAAGGGTATAGCATATCCTGTCTCGATTTCAGGAATAGGGGGTTTTTCAGAAAAACCAACCACCCTGAGACGAATATTAACTATTTCCACCGGACTGTTCTGCGTATGATAATAAAGCTTTTTATGCTCTTCTTCAAAGGCTTTTTTAAGCTTTTCAGGGTCATCGATAAAAGCCACAGAGACCTCATAACCCTGTCCTTTATATCTCATTTCTGCAAATCTCTGAAAGGTAATTTTTTCCTTCTCAAGACCCATTGCGGTAAAATCCTGAGTTGCACTCTGTTCCATTTCTCTGAATACCCTTTTTGCCTCTGTTATAGCTCTTGGACCCAGAGTTTTAAGGATTGAAGATGTATATTCTTTTACTGCCTCTGCAAGAAGCATCCCGAAGGCAGAAAATACCCCCTGATATGGAGGAATAACAACCTCTCCTATACCTATTCTTTGAGCGAGCTCTGCAGCCACCAGTCCCCCTGCACCACCAAAAGCGATAAGGGAAAACTCTTTGGGATCTTCGCCCCGTTCAAGGCTCACAACCCTTAATGCCCTTTCCATCTTTGCAAGAGAAACACCCAGAATGCCCTCAGCAGCCTGATAAACATCCCTGGAAATTGTCCCTGCAATCTTTTCTATTGCCTTAAAACTCCTCTCCGGTTTGATAAAAAGGTTTCCTCCAAGCGGAATTTCAGAGGGTATTCTTCCAAGAACCACCAGAGCATCAGTTATTGTTGGTATTTCAGATTTTCCGTAGCATGCTGGTCCGGGTTCTGCTCCTGCGCTTTTGGGGCCAACCTTGAGTGCACCACCTTCATCAACATATGCTATAGAACCACCACCAGCTCCAACAGTCTGAATTTCTATCATGGGAAGCCTTATGGGTAAGTTTGCAAGATAAGATGACCTTGTAATGGTTGGATTATCCTTTATCAAGGAGACATCCGTTGAAGTTCCACCCATATCAAGGGTAATAACTCTATCTATGGAAAGAAGCTTTGCCAGGCTATGGGAAGCTATAACCCCACCTGCAGGACCGGAAAGCAATGTAAGCACAGGCATTTTTTTCGCCATTTCTGCGGAAATGTACCCACCGGCAGAGTTCATAATGTTTATTCCTGAGCTTAACTTCTTTTCAAGGGTGCTAATATACTTTTCCATCACGGGATGAAGGGAAGCATTGAGTGCTGTAACCACTGCCCTCTCGTATTCCCGGTGCTCCTTCAAAACTTCGTGTGAAAGGGAAAGCTTAAAGTCCTTCCCGAGGATTTCTCCTGCCCTTTTTTCATGCTCCGGATTTTTGTACGAATGAAGAAAGACTATGGCTATAGCCTTTACCTTTCTTTTCTTCAACTCAGAGGCAATTTTCTTAAGATGTTCTTCATTCAGGGGTATTTGAACGCTACCATCCGCAAGCATTCTTTCTTCCACATCAAAACACAGTTCCTCAGGAATAACTTCCGGAGGTTTTTGAGGATTTATCGAGTAAAGATTTACCCTGGTCTGCCTTCCAATCTGAAGCAGGTTTCTAAAACCCGCGGTGGTAATTAATGCAGTGGGAGCTGTCTTACCTTCCAGAAACGCATTGGTGGCCACCGTCGTTCCATGTATCAAAACACAGGATTCCCCTTCCAATCCATTCAATACTGCCACTGCCGGGTTTGAAGGAGTAGAAATCACCTTTTTTATTTTTAAATACCCATTTTTATAAAAAACAAAATCTGTAAAGGTTCCACCAGTATCTACTCCTGCTCTATACACAAAATCAGATTATCACCGAAAAATTTTATTTTCAACTATTTTGACAAATGCGACCTTTTCTGTTAAAAGTTTCACAAATAAAATTCAGGAGGTCAGATGAGAAAGCACCTGCTTTCGGTATTATTAATTGCGCTTCTCTTGGGTTCAGGAACTGTGCTATTTGCCAATGGACTGAATCTCAATGGAATAGGTTCAAAGGCAACAAGCATGGGAGGCGCCTTTGTTGGACTCGCAGATGACTACAGCGCTGTCTTCTGGAATCCCGCGGGTCTAACGCAGATGGAGTCTTCCACCTTCTCTGTATACGGTACCTTTATTATTCCCAAAGGAACTTACAAACTTGAATTTGGAGGGGTTACCCTCGTCGATACTCAAATGGAAAGCAAGATATATCCTTCAGGAGCAATAGGATATTTCAAACCTCTTTCAGACAAACTGGTTGTGGGCATTCTTGCTTATGTTCCATCCGGATCAGGATCACAATGGAATGGAGAAGACCTTGCTCCGGTTGCCTCAGGGATTTATGAATGGGAAAGTAAAGTAGGCCTTTTTACAATATCTCCGGTTGTAGCCTATAAATTTTCCGATACCCTTTCTATCGGGGCAACCTTTAACATTAACTATGGCATATTGAACATGAAAAGACCGGTTATAGGACAGTTTGAAGAAGACGATTCCGGGATGGGCTTCAATTCCACTCTCGGAATTTTGTTTAAACCCACTGAAACATTATCTGTTGGATTATCCTTTAAAACCCCTATGAAGGTGAAACTTAAGGGAACAAGCAAAATGCCAGGAGCCGCACTTTTAGGTCTTGCTATGGAGAGCGAAGTCACAAGGGAAGTTACATGGCCGATGTGGTTTGGCGCAGGTGTGGCGTTTAAACCCATGGAAAACCTTACCATAACTGCGGATATTCAGTATACGAACTGGAAAAAACTGGATACTATTCCGGCCGATTATGAAAACGCTGGATGGAAAGCATTTATTGAGCCTGTAGCCGCGTTTACACTCAACTGGGAAGACAAGATACAGTACAGATTTGGTCTTGAGTATAAAATCAACGAGATGCTTGCCCTCCGCGGGGGTTACTATTACGACCCTGCACCTGCTCCAGTAAACACGATGACAATTCTTCTACCGAGCTTAACTTACAACGTTATCACCTTCGGGATTGGATACACAAACGGTGGATTAACCCTTGATTTTGGATTGGAATATCTAAAAGGTTCTGACAGGGAACTCTCAGCAGCGGATGCATTACCCGGAGTGGGAATGCCGGGCATTTACGGAATGAACATTCTCGTACCAAACCTCGCTGTCTCTTTCAATTTTTAAGAATATACAATCACAAAAAGGACCCGGGGAAACCCGGGCCTTTTTTTAGTGGAAATTAAATAATTCTCCAGCAAGACGGGCTATGGTCTGTCCAATACTTATAGAAGCGGTAGCAGCTGGAGAAGGTGCGTTCAGAACATGGATCATGGATGAAGTTTGAACTATTCTAAAATCATCCACAAGGCTGCCATCGGGCTCAAGAGCCTGCGCTCTGACCCCTGCTCCTGCCCGGCGGACATCTTCTGTGGCAATCACCGGTATCAATTTCTGAAGGGAACGGACAAAAGCTCTCTTACTAAAAGACCTTACAAGTTCCATCATCCCGATTCTCCAATGTTTTAAGGAAAGCTTCCAGAACCCTTTATAAAAAACAATATCCGAAAAATCCCTTATGGAAAAAGAAAGTTTTTTATATCCTTCTCTTTTAAATACAAGAACAGCATTGGGACCAGCTTCTACCCTTCCATCTATTCTTCTGGTAAAGTGAACACCAAGAAAGGGGAACCCGGGATCCGGAACAGGATATATAAGATTCTTGACCAGGCTTCTTCTCTCAGGAACCAGCTCACAATACTCTCCCCTGAAAGGAATAATCCTCAAATTGGGATTCAGACCGCACATTTTCGCAATTCTATCCGCCTGTAATCCAGCACAATTAATTAGGGTCCTGGTTCTTAGTGCACCCTTTGTAGTTTCAATAACAATTTCTCCGGGATACATAAGTATCTTGGTTACCCTTGCTCCGGTCCATATTTCCCCTCCATTTTCCTGTGAAATTTCAGCATATTTTCTGGCCACCTCAGCATAATCCACTATTCCCGTTTCAGGAACAAAAAGCCCCGCAACTCCTTCCACATAAGGTTCATACTCCTTAATCTCTTCTCCAGTCAGCTTTTTTAGTCCAAGAAGGCCATTGGCAAGACCCCGGTTATAAAGCTTTTCAAGATATGGAATCTCATCATCTGAAGTCGCCACCACGATCTTTCCGCATTTTTCATAGGGTATATCGTAGATTTCACAAAATTTATATAATTTTTTTCTTCCTTCGACGCAATTCAGGGCCTTCAAAGAATTCGGTCTGTAGTAAAGTCCGGAATGAATAACACCACTATTGTGCCCTGTTTGATGAGTTGCAAGACTATCCTCAGCCTCAAGGACAACCAGCGATATGTTATTGCCACCTGTAAGAGCCATGGCAGTGGCTGTTCCAATGATGCCACCCCCAATTATGGATACATCAAATCTTTTGCTTCTCATTCGTCTCCTTTTAATGGTAATTATTTTAATCATTATAAAGGAGATGACAATTTAAATCAAGTTTAAGAGAATTTTTATTTTTTAATTATAATTTTCTCTAAGAATCTTATTTCCTTTCCACTAAGAGCCTATCGTAAATGTAAACTCCCAGCAGAGAGATAATTCCCATTGTAGCAACAATGGACCACATAAGCACTGCCTTCATGGGTTCTCCTGCCCTGGCTGGCCTGGATACAAAGGCTTCAAAAAGCATTCCACCAATAGGTGCACCCACTATGGTTCCAATGGCAAGAGGAAGATTGGCATATCCCAGGTATACACCTTCCTGTCCCTTGGGAGCAATTGCACCTATGTACTGGTATATTCTGGGAGAGGCGAACATTTCACCTACCGCCATTGACCCTATTGAAAGGAGCATAAATATCCCTGCGAAGGGGAGCATAAGACCAAGAAATTTTGTTTTTGCCGCAGGGTCTGCTCCAAGCAGGAAAGGAATAATATTTATGAACATTCCTATAACGGTTACACCTATACCCACCATAATGGACTTAAGTGAAGACCAGTGTCTGGAAAGTCTGGTTATTAAAAGCTGAAATAGAACTATCATAACAGGATTAACAAGGGTATACAGTTCCACAGGAGCATTGGGATCTATGTGTCTTAAAAACAGTGGTATAAGGTTGTAAATCTGTATATAAATTATCCAGAAAAACCCAATAACCACCAGAAAGAAAACGAATTTTATATTCTTCAATACGGTAAACATCCCCACAACAGCCTCGCCCAGGCTTTTAGGTTTGTATACCTTTGATGGAGATACATCCTCCTGGTATTGGGGTTCTTCATAAATGAAAAATATTACCATTAAGCCCAGAAAGGCAAAGGCAGTTGCCACATATGTAAAGATGGCAGGGATACCGAAGTTTATCCTCACAAAATACGAAACTATTCTTCCCATCATGGAGCCTACATTTATGGTCATGTAAAATATCCCGAAACCAAGGGCAGCATAGGCAGCCGCAGTTTTCTGCACTGTTCCTGAAATACAGGGTTTAACAAAGGAACCGCCAACTCCTATAAGGACTATACCCACCACAACTGGTATGGTATAATCCACATTCTGCTGGTGTCCTACGACAAGGGGCCAGAACTTCTGAACTGTACCAACTATAAGATATCCAAGGGTTAAAAGGACAAAGGTTACAGAAAGGGACTTTTTAAATCCGTACTTGTCAGCAATGGTTCCACTCAGCGGGGGGAGAAAATAAAGAAGGCCCCATAGAATCGTTCCATTCAGGAAGGTTGCCATGGTGGGACTCATTCCGAGAACTTCATGAAAATAAATCACCACAAAGGAAGCCACTGCATAGTAGGCAGCTCTTTCGAAAAGTTCTACTGTATTGGCTGCCCAGAAGCTTTTGGGAAATCTGGCCTTTTTCTTTTCCATTTTCCTCTCCTGTTTTTATTTTTATACATATTACGGTATTATCCTCTCAGGTTCAAGTAAATTCATCACGGGTTCCCTTTGACCGAATTTTCCATTTCTGGTATAAAAGGAAAAATAAAGGCCCAGGAGGAAAAATGGAAAAAGCCATCAAAAGTAAAAGCGGACTGAAAAGTTTTCCAAGAAGTTTCTGGCTTGCCAACCTGATGGAGCTCTTTGAAAGGGGAGCTTACTATGGAATGAACTCCGTACTCGCGGTGTATCTGGTCAAAATACTGAAGTTCGACGAACAGGCAGTAGGAGTGCTGCAGGGCTTCTTTTATGCCCTTACATACATTCTTCCCATAGTGGGAGGAGCTCTCGCCGAAAGGCTGGGATACAGAAGAATGTTGATGGTGGCCTTTTCTCTCCTGACAGCTGGTTATTTTGCCACAGGTCTCGTGACTTCATATGGTCTTATATTTCTCTTTTTACTCATAGTTGGAACGGGAAGTGGCCTGTTCAAGCCCATAATTTCAGGAACAATAGCAAGGACAACAACGAAGGAAAACAGTGGTTTTGGTTTTGGAATCTATTACTGGAGTATAAATATTGGTGCCTTCCTGGCACCCCTGGTAGTAAGCTGGATAAAAGGGTTCAGCTGGCAATATGTGTTCTTCGCATCAGCTCTCTGGTGTTTCCTGATGCTTATTCCCACTATATTCTTCTACAGAGATCCATCAAGGCCCGAGAACACCAAATCTGTAAAAGAGGTGATATCAGGTGCACTGCTGGTATTGAAAGATTCAAGGTTCATGCTTATGATAGTGATATACTCGACCTTCTGGATTATATATTTCCAGAATTTCGGAAGCGTACTCTGGTATTTAAGGGACTTTATCTATAGAGCACCTGTCGACAAGTTCATGGCAGGACTTGGCATTCCCTTTCACTTCGATGCAGAACATGTAACGGTTATAAATGCTGGAACCATTATACTTCTGGTAGTTTTTGTCAGCAGGCTCGTAAAGAAAATAAAACCCCTGCCAGTTATGTCTGCCGGGATTTTGATTGGCTCTACAGGATTTCTAATTCTCGCCCTAAGCCAGAACCCATGGTATTTTATCCTCGGAATAGCAGTATTCTCCATAGGGGAGATGACCGCCCATCCAAAATATTACAGTTATGTAGGTCTAATTGCTCCAAAGGATAAGGTGGCAGTCTACATGGGCTATGCTTTTCTATACGGCGTTATAGGAAGCCTGGTGGGAAGCAATCTCGGGGCAGTTCTGTATGAAAAGATCCTTAAACCTGTGGCTCCACCTCCTGAGCTTGTTGCATCCGGCGCTCCCCTTCCCATTGAGACTGTAAAGCAGATAAGGTTCTTCTGGTTGCTCTTTGCAGTCCTCGGAGTCTTCTCCATGATTGGCATGTTACTCTTCAATAAATATTTTTCAAAGGACACCCCGGAGACCAATCTCAGGGCATGGAAGATCATGCTGGGACTTTATATTATCCTCGCTCTGGTTGGCACATACTTCATGATCTACTCCCTGTTTCTTACCCATGAAATCCAGTGGAAAACCCTTGTACAATCTTTAATCATGCTCGGTCTGGGTGGAGGGGGAATTGCTATAAGCAAACACAAACCACAGTACCAGAGTGAATAAATCAGCCATTGTTTCCCCCTGTGGTAAAATTCTCTTTAAATGATCAGAAATCTAAATTCCAAACTCAAGGGCGTGTTGCTAACCCTTATATCAGCTACGGGGTATTCTGCTGTATATATTTTCGCCAAGTTAGCTCAGAGGGACCTACCCACCTCTTTGTTTCTGTTCTGGTGGTTCCTGTTCGCTTCGATCTGGAGTCTTCTTATACTGGTCGCCAAAAGAGACATATTGAGCTTCCTGCACAAGATAAAGGAACACTGGATATTTTTTCTTTACTTTGGCTCTTCCGAGGCTTTTGCCACATTTCTCTTTTTCTATATGGTAAAGAAACTCAATCCTTCCCTCATATCATTTATTGTTAACCTACAACCTCTATTCGTTATTTTCTGGGGTTTTCTCATTCTCTCGGAAAAATTAAACCTCTTCGAAGCCATCGGTGGTGCGATAGCAATTGCAGGTACAGTACTCATTTCATACGCTTCCCCGGAAGCAGGGATTTTTTACATAGGTGTGCTCATTTTTATGACTCTTATTTATTCTTTAAACACAGTCCTGGTAAGATACAAAGTCAGGGGTATTCCAGCCATTTTCATTGCAATATTCAGGGTGTACACTCTTTTTCTTCTATATACAGGTTATCTTTTTGCCACGGGGAAATTTGCCCTTCCCACCACCTTTGCTTTTATTAACATATTATTTGGTTCTTTGCTGGGACCGGTAGTTGCTACATACTCGGTATTCCAGGCTCTTAAATACCTCAAAGCTGCCAACGTATCTATCATAAAAAGCATTCAGCCGTTTATGGTTGTACTTGCGACCTACATATTTCTGGGGGAAAGTCTCAAACCCAATCAGTTTCTGGGAGGAATAATAATTATAATAGGTATAAATATTCTTATTATCGGAAACAGATCACAGATTAAGAATGCTCTTTCAAAGTAGTTTTACATATGCAAACATTCTATTTCAATTCTTAATAAAATCATTGTAAAACTGGTCCGGGTTTCTTGAATTGAATCGTTAAAAGTGGTAAAAAGAGAGGATGAGAAAGAGTTTTTATCTGGCAGTTTCCTTCATTAGTGCTGCTTCCATTATGACAGAAGTAGCTTTGACCAAAATCTTTGCAGTTCTATTCTTTCACCATTTTGCATTTCTCATAATAAGCATTGCTCTGCTGGGTTATGCCGCTGCTGGAGTTTACCTTTCCATAAAAGAGGATTACGCCCCATTTTATGAGAAACTACCCTTTTATTCCCTATCCATGGGTGTTCTTCTTCTGGTTGTCTTTAAAGTAATTCTTCAAATACCCCTGGACTTTACTGCCCTGCCCCAATTAAAACAGATCATCTATCTTATACTCTATGTAGTATTCCTGCTGATACCATTCTTCATTGCTGGACTTCTTCTATCCCTTATCTTCTCGATGCTCACGGAGAAGGCAAATAAACTCTACCTGTTTGACCTCGTGGGTGCAGCGGTGGGAGGAACTATCTTCGGGTTCGGAATCTCCCTTCTGGGAGGACAGGGAATAATAGTACTGGCAGCTGCGTTTGCCATAGCAGGAAGTATTCTCCTGGAAGCAAAACTAAAGACCACTTTACTGGCATCTCTGCTTATTGTTCTTGCGATAATACCCTTCTCTGATAAGGCATTTAAATTCCACTATAACATGGCTAAGAGAAATTTTATCCTGACCCTGAACAGAATCGAATATTCTAAATGGAGTCCAATATTTAAAATAGATGTGGCTAAATTCACTAAAAATTCAAAAATAATATGGATAGATGCGGGAACAAATCAGTCCTTTATGCAGAGGATAAGAACCGACCTGAGATACGATGAAAACATCCCAAGGAAAGCAAGAATAAGGGACATATCAATTCCCTATATATTGAACCCCAATGGTACATACCTGATAATCGGACCTGCCGGAGGACTGGAGGTCTATGTTGCATTAACATATCTTCCAAAAATGATATACGCAGTGGAACTTGATCCGGTAATAGTTGACATAGTTAAGAACAGGTATTCAGAGTTTATAGGAAATCTTTACAAAAGCCGCCGGGTAAGATTGATAAACGATGAGGGAAGAAGTTATATAAAAAGGTCAAAGGAAAAATACGACGTAATTCAGGAAGTTAACAATTGCACCCCGGCAGCTATAGCATCTGGAGCCCTTAATTTTTCCGAATCTTACATCCTCACGGTGGAAGCCTTCCAGGATTACTGGGAGCACCTTAATCCCAATGGAATAATTGCCATACACACCTGGGGCTCTGCCAAACTTCTGGCGATGGCCAAGGAATTACTGAAAAGAAACGGTATTGATGATCCCTCATACTACATTGCCGTTGTTGGAGGCGGTGGACTCAGGGATCTATTTATGGTAAGAAAGGGAAAATTTACAGAGGAAGATATTAAAAAGATCGAAGAAGAAATAAAATGGGTGAATGAACACAGCCCGAATCCACGGAAGATGTATCCCATATACCTCCCTCATAGACCTCTGCTGAATAATATAGAAACCCTTGTTCTTAAGGAGCCACTTAAGGAAATAGAAAGAAAAACCAACCTCGTTCTTACACCTCCTACCGATGATAAACCCTTCTTCTACAGGTTCCTTTCCCCGTTTAAATTCAAAATAAAGGGCAACCTGACCTCCCCCTCCTTTAAGAAAATAGTCGAAAAATACCATCTTCAGGCGAGCGTAAGCCTGTTTGCTATTATAATATTGCTGCTCATCCTCTCCTTTATCCTCATACCCTATCCTCTCCTGGTTTTCCATCGTAAAGGAATAAAGGAAAGAAAGGCCCTGAGATTTCTGCTTTTCTTTGCCTTTATTGGGTTAGCCTTTATGTTCATTGAGATAGTCTTTATAAAAAAGTTCATTCTTTATCTCGGGAATCCAGTTTATTCCATTACTATCGTCATAGTATCTCTTCTCCTTAGCGCAGGAATAGGAAGCGGTATATCATCGAAATTAAAACCCTCAAAAATTAAACTTATAAGTCTGGTCCTTTTCGTAATTGCAATAAATTATATTTTTGTGCTCAGTCCCATTTTCAATGCAACTCTACAGCTTGGTTTTATATTCAGATTTCTGATTTCTTTCATACTCATTTCCATTATAGGCATGTTTATGGGAATGATGTTCCCCGCTGGCTTGAAACTGGCAAAGCAAACTTCTGTAAATCTTGTACCCTGGGCATGGGGTGTAAATGGGTTCTTTACAGTAATGGGCTCAGCTCTTTCTGTACTCCTTGCAGTACTTTTTGGATTCAATTTTGTTCTCTTTCTCGCATCACTAATTTATCTGCTTGCAGGATTCTCTATTCCTGCAAGCTAAAATAAAAAGGAGGTATTCCTTGAGTTACGACATGGAAATAGCCAGGTCAATTGACCTGCTTCCCATTGAAGAAATTGCCAAAAAGGCCGGGATTAAGGAAGGAGAAATCGAAAAATACGGAGATTACAAGGCCAAGGTAAAGCTGTCCATATTTGATAGACTTGAAGGTGCAGGTGAAGGCAAACTGGTTCTGGTTTCTGCCATAACCCCCACACCAGCAGGAGAAGGGAAAACCACAACTTCCATAGGTTTAACCCTTGGGCTGAATAGAATCGGTGTAAAATCCATTGTAACTCTCAGGGAACCGTCCCTGGGACCCTTGTTTGGTATGAAGGGAGGTGCCACAGGAGGAGGAAGAGCTCAGGTTCTGCCCCCGGAAGACATCAATCTGCACTTTACCGGAGATATACATGCAGTTTCCACTGCTCACAATCTTATAGCTGCAATTGTTGATAACCATATATTC
>JAMOUL010000045.1 GCA_027062035.1 Candidatus Aminicenantota bacterium
GCATTGATACTTTCCCTTGCCCCCTCTGGATTTCTTTTAAAGTCCACCTGAAAGAACCCACCATCGAAATATTTTTTTATTAAACCCAGAAATTCCGGCTGAAAGTGGAACCCCTTTTGTCCCCACAGTGCGTTGGCCATATTGAGCTCATAGGATTTTTTCGATGCATTTCTTTTTAAAGCTTCTGTGAGGGACCAGAAAGCCGGGGGTAATTCTTTCTGTGAGAGGGTAAAACAAAGCACCTTTTTCATTTCCTCTCTGGTTTTTCCCCTGGCTCCTGTGTATGTGATTGCCATGGCAGAGGTTATACTCAGGGGAGAAAAGAATATGTTATGTTCAGGACTTTTATCGCCGGTTAAATTTCTGAATAGTTTCAGAGCAAAACTGTTGTTATTCTTTGCGAGTTCCTTCATTAGTTCATCGTTCATATTAATGTTTCCTCCCGATGCAGGACCGGTCCACAGAAAAAAGGCGGTAAAGAGAAGAACCATGAAGAGTGAGTTTTTCTTCATTTCCTTCCTCCTTAAAAAGCATCACTTTCTTTATAGGCCTAAAAGCATGAAAAGTCAAAGCATGAAAATATCAACTGGAAAATTTGAAATTTTTCTCTTTAAATACCCTTATGCAGGCATCTACCACTTCAGAATCATAGAGCCTTCCTCGATTTTCTAAAATTTCGTTCAGGGCCTTTTCTATCCCGAGAGCAGGTCTGTAGGGCCTATGGGAAGACATGGCTTCTACTACATCTGCTACAGCCAGAATCTTCGCTTCTGTTAAAATTTGATCTCCCTTCAGGGCTCCGGGATATCCGGAACCATCCATTCTTTCGTGATGTTGAAGAATAGCATCTGCTATGGGCCAGGGAAATTCCACGTCTTTTAATATATCGTATGCTACCTGGGGATGGGATTTAATCAAAGCAAATTCGGTTTTAGTCAATTTGACTGGTTTCCCGAGGATTTCTGAAGGGACAGATATCTTTCCTATATCGTGAATTAAACCGGCAAGAGAAATTCCCTCTATTTGGCTTTCGGTTAAGCCCATTTCTTCAGCGATTGCCCTTGAAAGTTCTGATACCCTTCTCTGGTGTCCGGCAGTGTATGGGTCTCTGAATTCCAGAGTTAAACCAAGAATATAGACTATTTGTTTCAGAGTGTATCTTAATTTGCTCAGGCTATTTTTTAACTTTTTCTCCGCCTGTTTGTGCTGGCTTATATCCCTTATGATAGCGATGGAATTCCATTCTCCCTTTATTTTCATTCCAGAAATAGAAATTTCCACAGGGATTTTTTCCCCATCCTTTTTTGTTATTTCCAGTTCCTTTAACTTTCCAATTAAAGGTCCTGCACCGGTATTCTGAAACCTTCTAAATTCCTTCCGGGCTCTTTCCAGATATTCTCCTGAGAGAAAAAGTTCATGGAGATTTTTCCCCATGACTTCATTCTCTGTGTAACCGAAAATCCTTTCTGCAGCTTTATTCCAGAATGAGACCTTTCCCTCTTTGTCCAGCATGACAATTGCATCCTGTGCAGAGGCAGCCATTATCCGGAACCTTTCTTCACTTTCCCGTAAATCTTCTATCAGGCGAGCGCTTCTCAGGGCTATGGCTGCCTGTCCTGCGAGAGTCTGAAAGAAATCTATATCTTCAGCGGTAAAGGGTTTCAATTTGCACGTGAATAGATGAAGAATACCCAGGGTTTCTTTCCGGGTTTTCAGGGGAATACCCATATAAGATTTCAGATTATATTTTTTGATGAGATCAGAATGGATTTTGACCCGTGGATCCTTTGTTAGATCGAAAATTATAACAGGTTCCTGTAGATTAACCAGCCAGTGGCGAAGATCGTCTGCAAGACTGAATACTTCTTCTTCAATTATGGTTCCATTTGGCAGACGCATTATAAAAACCTTACTCTTCTGTTTATTCCTGCCATAGAGGCTGATGGCGATGGCGTCTGCAGAGAATTCCTTGGGAACATTTTCTATTACTATTCTCAATATTTCCGGGGTTGAGAGACGATTTATTATTCCCATATCAATTTCTCTAAGAGCTTCCAGCCTTGCCATTCTCTGTTTTGCCCTCAGGTATATATTGGAATGTTCTATGGCCAGGGCTATTTGCTGTGCCATGGATTGTAGTGTTTGAATATCTTCCGGAGGTAAAGCACTATACCTGCGGCTTGCTATTATAATTGCCCCCAGCCATTCTTTTTCACTCTGTTTCCTCCTGGGCAGGAATAGCGGGATTGATGCAAACGCCTGAATTCCTTCCTTTTTAGCAAATTCATACAGGTCTCCATTTTCGTTATTGTGTTGATGGATGACCACCGATTCCTTGAGCCATTCTGGCGCCTTTTCAACAGGATATAAGGAAATTTTTCTTAGAGTTTCCTTCGAAATGTTTTTACAGGACTTTAAAACTATCTGATTACCGATCTTTAGATAGACACCTCCTATTTCCACATTCAGAAGTTTTAGGATTTCGTCGAGTATGAGTTCCAGTCTTTCTTTAAGATCAAAGCTTTTTAAAATTGAATTGATGATTCTTATTCGGGTAGCAAGTTTTTCACGGATATATTGAAGTTCTTCTTTTGTACGACCATATTTTAAACATTCCTTGAAGGATACAACAAACCCTTCAAGCCGGCCGTCTCTGTTTTCGTATGGGGTAATTACCATCTTTGTCCAGATGTAAGAACCATCCTTTTTTACCTTCCATGATTCTGATTCAGAGATCCCCTCTTCAGCGGCCATCCTTAGATCGTTCTCAGGCGTGCCTGATTTTCTTTCTTCCTCTGTATAGAGATTTGATATGTGTTTTCCCTTTATTTCTTCGGCTTTATATCCAAAAAGCCCTATTGTCTTCGGGTTGCAATCCGTTATTCTTCCATTGCTATCGAGAAACAGGAGGGCATATTGCTCTATATGATTCAGCAATAAATTTAATTTTGTTCCCGGACCCCCGTGTGAGAGGCTCTCTTGTTCAACTTCTCCATCATCCCCCTTCCTCATGTACTACCTCCAACAAGACTAAATTATATTTATTATATTACTTCTCCAGAAATTTTTCTATTTTTAGTCTCAATATGAGATTGTTTTCATAAGAAATTTAATCCCGCTATAGAAATAATTTTTGAAATTTATCAAATGCGTTATATAAATTAATTAGGAATGAAAAAAAAGGGAAACAGTACAAGCACTCAGGCTTCGCTTCTGGCTCTGGAACGATTCAAGGATAAGGACCTTATAGAAAAAGAACTGGCCCGGCGGTTAATCCCGCTTAAGTTTCCATATAAGCTTGAAGAAATTTTTCTTGAGTATCACTTTAGAAACACCCTGGGTTTAATTAAGTTTTCCCTGGCAGTGGGTTTGTTGCTGTACAGTAGCTTTGGAATACTCGATTATATTCTATATCCAGAGGTGATAAACAGGCTGTGGCTTCTAAGGTTCGGGGTGGGATGTCCTGTAATTTTAATTGCTCTGGTTTCGTTTTTTCTTGCAAAGAACGACAGGCAGGTCCAGACTGCCTACAGTGTAGCGATATTCATTGTAGGACTTACCATAGTCGGAATGCTTATAGTAACTTCCTATGATGTTACTCAGAAATATTATGCCGGTGTGATGCTGGTTATGTTCTACGGATATGTGGCTTCAGGAATGAGGTTCATGTATGCAACCTTTTCAGGGTGGGGTATTACCATTGGCTATCTTGTGGTGGTATTGTTCTTTCTTGAGAGCAATCCAACCTTTCTCATAAGCAACACATTTTTCCTGGTTTCTTCCAACCTGGTTGGAATGCTTGGAAGCTTTTTATTCGAGGAATCCAAAAGAAGGGATTTCCTGTTATCCGCTCTGGTTATAATGGAGAGGAAGGAAGTGGAGGCGGCGAATAGGGCGCTTGAGAAGCTTTCCAACACCGATCCTCTAACCGGAATAGCCAATCGTCGTTACTTTGAGGACTTTCTGGAGCGTGAGTGGAAACACGCCATGCGTTATGAATACCCGATTTCCCTTTTAATGATAGATATAGACTATTTTAAGAGATACAACGATCATCTGGGCCACCAGGCAGGGGATAGGTGCCTTGTCCAGCTGGCGTCTGTTCTAAAGGAGTTTGAAGGTCGTCCCGGAGACCTGGTAGCGAGATACGGTGGAGAAGAATTCGTTGTCATTCTGTCCGGTACGGATCTGGATGATGCCGTGAGAATTGCAGTGGAAATTCGCCGTCGTGTGATGGCCCTGAAAATTCTGCATCCTGCATCTGATGTTTCAGATGTGGTCACAGTAAGTATAGGAGTTTCATCGCTTATCCCCAAACCAGGATATTCCAAGGAAGAGCTTATAAAAACTGCCGATCTTGCCATGTACAGGGCAAAGGCAATGGGAAGAAACTGCGTAAATGCGTTTAAGACGTAAAATTTCTGGATCAGGTCTTCGCATTTGACAAATCCACGTTTCGTATTTAAGGTTGTGTACTTTGATAATGAAAATTCCCCTTTGTTCCCCTTTTATGAAAGGGAAAAATAATAAATCTCCCTCCATCCCCTTTTAACAAAGGGGAAAGGGCAGGAAATGGCGCAAAGCGCCCTGCACATAATTTGATATTTGTTCAAAACAGTTCTATAAAAATAGGGATGAGAAAAAAGACAGTAGCATCCCAATTCCTCGGTATCTTAAGTTCTATAAAGGACAAACAGGTTATCGAGAAGGAGCTGAAACGAAAGGGACTCAGGCTTAGTTTTCCCCCTGAAATCGAGTGGGTGTTTCAGAGATATTATTTCCAGGAATTTTTCTCCTTGATGAAGACCTCGCTTTTCCTTGGGGTGATAATTTTTGCCTCGTTCGGTGTCCTGGATTTTCTGATCTACAGGGATATTGTGTGGAAGCTATGGCTGGTGAGATATGCAGTTGGTTGCCCCATTATTATCCTTACCCTTCTGTACCTGATCTATAGCAGAAAAAAGGAATATTATCAGGCCATTGCAAGTCTATCAATGTTTGCTATTGGCCTTACCATACTCATTTTGTTAATAATCACCTCAAAGGATCCTTCTCAAAAGTACTATGCAGGTCTCGTTCTGGCTACCTTCTATGACTATGTGGTTCTCGGACTCAGGTTCAGATATGCTGCCGCAGCAGGATGGGCCATAGCCCTTGCATACTTTATCGTGTCCTCCCTGGTCATCCAGCCCGACCTCCACTTCCTTATTGGAAATACCTTCACCCTTTTCTTTGCCAATATAATAGGAATGATAGGAAACTACCTGTTTGAGAATTCCATTCGAAGAAACTTTCTCCTTTCGGTTTTGCTTAATATAGAAAGGGAAGAGCTTAAGAGCGCAAACATAGAGCTTGAGAAACTTTCCAATACCGATTCCCTTACCGGGGTGGCAAACCGTCGTTATTTTGAGGACTTTCTGGAGCGCGAGTGGAAACACGCCATGCGTTATGGATATCCGATTTCCCTTTTGATGATAGATATAGATTATTTTAAAAAATACAACGACCATCTGGGCCATCAGGAAGGGGACAAATGTCTGATTCGTCTGGCTTCTGTTCTCAGAAAATTTGAGAGAAGGCCAGGAGACCTTGTGGCTCGCTATGGCGGAGAGGAATTTGTGGTTATTCTTTCAGGGACAGCCCTCAAAGATGCGGTTAGAATTGCAGAGGAAATACGCAAGCAGGTTATGAAATTGAAATTTTTACACCCTGAATCAGAGGTTTCGGATGTGGTTACAGTGAGCATAGGCGTGTCTTCCAGAGTTCCAGAACCCGGAGAGTCGAAGGAAGAGCTTATAAAAACTGCTGACCTTGCCATGTACAGGGCAAAGGCAATGGGAAGGAATTGCGTGAATGCGTTAAATGCGTAGACGCACTTTCGCGCAAATTCGCAATAATTTTGACTTTTTGACAAAGTGTGCTATTATTCCTCTGTAAAAGGGAGGTGGATATGAAAAAGGGTCTGGCTATTATTTTAGCTTTTGTTTTGGTTTTCTCTGTGGCAACGCCTTTAATGGGAGAAAATGGAACGGTGCTTAAAGGATACGTTTTAAAACCACACGGTAACACCTATAAACCTATCAAGGAAGCAGTGGTTGAAGTGGAGAATATTGTTACCCACGAGAAGTTTACTTCTGAGCCAACAGGGGAACGGGGAGCCTATCTCATAAAGGGCCTTGTTCCAGGTGAATACAAAGTAACGGTAATGGTGGGAAAGAAAAAATACGAAGTCGAAAAGAATCTGAAAATAGAGAAAAACATCGTTTCCTTCTTCGCTTCCTTCGTGATCAAGCGAACACAACGCTGGGCATTACTCCTTCTTGGCGCATCTGCAGCGGGGATGGGAGTTTATGAACTTACAAGGGAGGAAAAAGTCGCGAGTCCGATTAAATAAGTGAAGAGAAAACTACTTGTCTTTTTGCTGAGCGGATGTTTCCTCTTTCTTGAAGCCGTCAATTTCAACAGGTACAGAAGAGAGTTAATAAATTCCTATTTAAAAAAAATCGGGCCTTTTTATTTTCAACCCTATATAATCCTTAATGGAATAGGCTATGATTTCAATATTTATGCCCAGACAGCGGAAGAGGAAGGGGATTGGTTTGCAGATGCTGGCATTGGTTTAAGGACTTCTCTGATTCGTCCCAGATTTATTATATCCGGTTCGTTTTCCCCTTCTTATCTGTTTTATTTTAACCACAAAGATGAGAATTTTTGGAATTATCAGGGCAAAGTAGATTCTCTGTTAAGGCTTGGAAAACTCCACCTTTATTTCGGTTATAAAAAATCCAGAAATAGAATTCGGCCGAACTTTGAACTTGGGCCAAGAATAAGGCAAAGAAAAGAAGGATATTTATTTTCCGCAGAACTTTCACCGGGCCGTCCCCTTTCCTTTGAAATAGCTGGTTCCTCAGAAAGATTCGTTTACGAAGATACCAATTATCTGACCAGTATAGACCTTGGAGCAAGGCTGAATAGAAGGGAAAATACCCTGCGTTTCGTTATAAAGAAAAGGATATTTACCCGCACCAGATTTTTCCTGGAGACAGGTTACCGGCAGCTTCGATTCAAACATCCTGAAATTACCTCAGATGCAGACCAGCGCTGGGCAGCTGTTGGTGTTCAGTTCCCTGAAATAGGAAGTCTCATAGGAAGTTTCAAAATGGGATATAAGGAAATCCTTTTTTCTCCCTTTACCACCACTGCCTATACAGGCATTTTCGGAAAAGGCAGCGTAAGGGCTCGTATAGGAAGGAGGCTTCAATTTGATCTGTTTTATACACTGGACTGGAACTACAGCTATTGGGGATGGGATGACATATACAGAGTTGAGAATTATGGAGCAAGGGGATTTCTGTTCTTGACAGGAGATGTAAAGCTCGGAGGCGGATATAGTAGGGGAAGGCTTCGCTATATAGAAACCGGTAGAATAAACAATTTCCAGCTTTACCAGGCCTATCTTTTATTCAGGGTGGCAGAAAGAACGGGAATTGGTATAACATATTACTATCAGAAAAACTATTACGAGGGATTTGAGCATCCTGATAGATTCATAAGTTACATAGGAGGTGTTATAACAAATGATTTTTAAGCGTATTATGGCATTTACCTTTCTGGTATTACTGCTTGCAGCACAGGGCACCGGAACCCATCAGTATAGAATAGGTCCCAAGGATCTTCTTCTTATAAAAGTATTTCAGGTTCCGGAGTTGAACACAGAGGTCAGAGTAGGTGAGGATGGAACTATAACACTTCCTCTTCTGGGAAAGATAAAGGTTCAGGGCCTTACCCGGTACGAACTCGAGAATAAAATAGCCACTCTTCTGGAGAAAAAATACGTAAACAATCCCCAGGTAACAATATTTATAAAGGAATACAGAAGCCAGACAGCCCTTGTAATGGGGGCTATTAAAAAGCCAGGTGCCTATGAGGTGGTGGGTAAGATGACGATCCTCCAGCTCATAGCAATGGCAGGTGGAATTACCAACGAGGCTCAGGACAGGATAATTGTCCTCAGGCAGCGGGGAAAAATGCAGGCCTCCATAGTAATTCCCATAGAGGCTCTTCTCATAAAGGGAGAAACCAAATATAACATAGAAATCCTTCCCGGGGATGTGATTAACATCCCTGCGGTGCTGAACATAGAGGTTTACGTTTTTGGCGAGGTTAGAAGGCCAGGGGTAGTATCCCTGCCACTTGGTTCTGGAACCACACTTCTTCAGGCCATTGCAAAGGCCGGGGGATTTACCGAGAGGGCCAAGAAATCATCAGTTTTGATAAGGAGAAAGGATGCTAAGGGCAGGGAAATAAAGCTGAAGGTTAATGTTAAGAATATCTTAAAGGGCAAGCGACCTGATCCAAAACTCAAACCCTATGATATAGTTTATGTACCCGAAAGCCTGCTTTAAAGGAGGGCATGGAGATGGAAGATAGATTTTACGAAGAAGAGGAGCTTAGCTTAAGCCAGCTCTTTGAGGTCCTTAAAAGAAGGAAAAATCTGATAATTTACTTCTTTATCTTCACCGTGGTGATAATAACAGGGCTTTCCTTTCTGAAAACTCCCATATATGAAGCCAAGGCAACCATTTTAATAGATAGAGAAGGAGCCAACGTCCTTATTTTCAGGGATCTTTTCACAGTGCAGGGTGGAAACTGGGATCAGAAGTTTAACTCCCAGGTAAGAATGATAAAGAGCCATACCCTTGCAAAAAAAGTTATAAAGAAGCTGAATCTGGAAGGGGAACTCTCCGCAGGGCTTAGAGTTCAGAACCCCAATATCAGACTTTCCATGCTCGTAAAAAGGTTTCTTTCCCATCTTAAGGTTCAGCCCATCCCCAAGACAAGGCTTGTTGAGGTCAAATACAGAGACACCGATCCTAAAAGGGCGGCCCAGATAGTAAACACCCTTGTGGACGAATTTATAAAATTTACAATAGAGCTCAAGGGAGAATCTGCAAGACGGGCGTCAGAATACCTGACAGAACAGATAGAAAAACTGCGTAGAAACCTTGCGGAGAAGGAGAAGGAACTTCAGAAGTACAGTCAGAGAAAGGACCTGTATTACCTTACAGACAAACAGAACACCATAATCCAGAAGTTTGCCCAGCTTAACAACGCCTATACAAAGGCTCAGATCAACAGGGTGAATCAGGAATCCTTTTATCGTGAGCTTCTCTCGAAGAAATACGAGGAATATCCCAACGTTGTAAACAATCCATTGATACAGTCTTTGAAGGCAGAGTATTCAAAGCTCGAGGCAGAATACAGACAGAAGGCTGCCATTTTTAAGCCAGACTATCCTGAGATGAAGAGTCTTCGTTCCAGAATGCAAGCTCTGAAGGAACGAATTGCCAAGGAAACGAGAAACCTTGGAGAGGAGGCCCTGAGAGCTGCCCGGGCAAGATATCTTTCTGCCCTCAAGGCAGAACAGTCCCTTAAGCAACTACTTGATGAGCAGAAAAAACAGATGAGCGCAGCCAATACCAGCAGCATATATTACAACAGTTTGAAGATAGAAGTTAAAAACATGAGGAACCTGCTGGAGCATCTTACCAAGAAACAGAAGGAGTCCCTGCTTTCTGCCAACCTTGAAGGAATGAGAACGAGCAATATAAAAATAGTGGACAGGGCAGAAGTACCACTTATACCGGTAAGTCCAGATAAAAAACTTAATTTCCTTCTTGCAGTGCTTCTCGGGCTTTCCGGTGGCATTTTCCTCGCCTTTGTGGTGGATGCCCTTGATAACTCAATAAAGAGCCCAGAAGAGGTGGAAAAGCTCTTCAGGCTTCCGGTGCTCGGCGTAACCCCCAATCTCAATGGGGCTGCCAGCGACGCCTATGGCAGATATTATGGTAAGAAGAAAAGAAAGGGCGGTGGAAATACGTCTCCAGAACTTATAGTAATAAAGGACCCTGAATCCCAGTTCGCAGAACTCATTAAGACCATAACCACGTCTATATTGCTTTCGAAACCCAAGTCTCCACCAAAGGTACTTACCATAACCAGTTCAATGCCAAAGGAAGGAAAAACAACCATTGCTACAAATCTTGCCCTTTCCCTCGCAACATTGCAGAAAAAGGTTCTTCTTGTGGATGGAGATCTTAGAAGGCCCATGGTGCATAAGGTGTTCAATATTTCCAATAAGACAGGTCTTTCCACCCTTATGTCGGGAAGAAGTACCCTCTCTGAGTCTGTAAAGGTATATAAGGGAAACGAAAATATTTTCCTCCTTCCAGCCGGTCCGATACCGCCCAATCCCGTGGAACTTCTTAATTCCAGCACCATGGAAAAGTTCATGGATTACGCCCGGGAGAAATTTGACCATGTAATAATGGATGCTCCACCTCTTGTAGGGATCTCTGACCCCATGGTGCTTGCCAAAATGTCCGATGGGGTAATAGTGGTTATCTGGGCGGGAAAGACCACGAGAAAGAGGCTGGAGGATTCCATTTCCCTTTTAAGGAAATACGATATTTCACCCCTGGGAATAATAGTCAACAGAATTGGATACAGGGGATCCTATTATTACTACGATTATTATGGATATTACTATTATGGCGAAGGATCTGCACAGTCACATTCTTCCGAAACTTGATGACGGCGCTAAAAACTGGGAAGAATCCCTTACTATTGCGCGGGCAGCGGTAACCGATGGGGTCTCTACCATAGTTGCCACGCCTCATTACGGAAGGATCTCGGAACCGGAAGTCATTGAAAAGTCTGAAAACCTCATAGAGGAGCTCAGGGAAAAATTGAAGAGAGAAAATATAGATCTGGAAGTCAAACTGGGGTTTGAGGTTTTCCTTTCCTTTGAAACCCTTGAAAGGATAAAAACCGAAGGCGAAGCCCTTGCCATCAGAGATACCAGATTTATCTTTATAGAATTTCCCTTCCTTTTTCTTTATCCCAATGTCACTTCCATGATAGAAACCATTGTGGAGAGCGGTTTTATTCCCATAATTGCTCATCCGGAGAGGAATGATACCCTGGCTTCGAGGCCTGAGCTGCTCTATGACCTTATAAAGGCTGGAGCCCTCAGTCAGGTGAATACAGGAAGCCTTACAGGGGGTTTTGGTTCCAGGGCAAGGAAGGCAGGATTCCTCTTTCTTGAAAATTCTCTGGCGCAGGTGGTTGCAACCGACGCCCATAATGCTACATCAAGGCCTCCGCTTTTTTCTCCTGCAATTAAAGCTTTAAAGAAACATTTTTCCGATGAAGAAATAAAAATTTTTGTGGAGGAAAACCCTTCCCTGATACTTCAGGGAGAGAAACCCAGCTTTTTCCCACAGCCAATTAAAAGGAGGAAGTTTCTGTTATGAACAAAAACCCTGGAATTAAAATACTCGGAATACTCATACTTCTTTCTCCTTTTCCCATGGGGTCGGCCTTATGCTGGTCCCTTTATCTCCTGCTTTTTTTCGTAGCCTTTTCTGCCTATAAAATGTGGCCTGCCGAAGTGGTTTTACCACCTGAACCGGAGATAAGGGTGGCTCAATATGCCTTTAAGGCACTTGGAGTATTTGCCCTCATTCAGCTGATTCCCCTGCCTAAATTTGTAATAAAAATCCTTTCGCCGGGGGAAATGCAGATTTTGAACCTGGCGGGATTTGACCCGTCTGTATACACCCTTTCCCTCATTCCTGCCCGTACGTTCTTTTATATCCTTGGAACGTTACCACTGATTCTTCTCATAATAGCTTTATGGATGAGGGAATGGAAAAAGGATGAATTCTTATTCATCTTCCGTATAATTCTTGTTACAGGACTTGTTCAGGCTATAATAGCCCTCCTGAGATTTGCAACAAAGGTTAAAAAGCTATTTCTTTTCTTCGGCCCGGAAATCAACGTTAATTACGCGACCGGAACCCTGAGAAACCCTGACCATTTCGCTGCGATGATGGAGATAATACTCCCTATTTCCATTGCCTATGTTATATACCGGTCAAAGGAGAAGGGATTCTTTGCCCTGCTTAATTCGTCTGAAATACCCTTTGTTTTTGTCCCGTTTTTTGTGCTGGCAGCTGCCATCCTTGCAGGTTCAAGGGCAGGAATGGGAGCTTTGCTGGTGTCAGTGGTTCTCGTTTTTTACCTTATCCTTTACAGGAATTTTCATCCTGTAAAAAGAAGCTTTCTGCGCAGTCTCCTGATTTTTGTGGCGGTGGGAATTATATTCTTTGGAACATTATTGACCTATAAAAAATTTACCGGTATGGACCCAAGACCGGAATACTGGGCAGCTACTTCTTCAATATATAGAGATTTTCCGATTTTCGGGACAGGTTTTTCCACGTTTCCCTCGGTTGTTGAACTTTACATAAAGAAGGATTACAACGGCGTCCTTGTGGAGCATGCCCATAACGATTATCTTGAGTTGCTTTCGGAGGCGGGGATAGTGGGATTTGCCCTTATTTTCATTCCCATCCTGGCTCTTTTGCTCTGGAATTTCAGACACTGGGAGATCCGCAGATATTACCTTGTGAGGATAATGAACGCCGGCATTCTGGCTGCATTGAGTGCCCTTGCGGTGCATTCCTTCTTTGATTTTCCCATGAGGGTTCCGGCAATATATTTGATGGTTACAACCCTGTTCGGGATGTCCCTTGCCCTTGTTAACTTCAGGAGGAAAAAATGAGGAAATGGCTTTTTCTCTTGATGATAATTTTCCTTGCTTTGTTTGTTTTATGTTTTTTCCCGGGGCTTAGATATTTTGACTATTATGCCCAGTATGTACGTGCGCTTGATAAAAGGGATGAAGCCACAGTCAGGTGGAGTATATCCCTTAACCCCCTGTATCCCCATTCACATATGCTCCTTTCTTCCATTTACTTGAAGGAAAGCAATAAAAAACCTGAACTGTTTAATAAAGCTCTTAAAGAACTGGAAATTGCGGTAAAGCTCGGCTCAAGAAGGGGAAAAATAAGCTGGAATGCTCTGAGAACCTTCCTTTCCCTCTGGCCATTCCTTGACGGGGAGCAGAAAAAGCTTGCCATACGCTCGGGAAGAATCGCCATAAGAAGACTTAAATCCCGCGAGTTCGAGGATGTCCTGGACCTGTGGTCCACCTACTGCAGGGATTTTAAATTTATTGCTCAAATCCTTGAAGAGAAACCCTATCTTTTCAAGATCGTGGGAGAATATGTAAAGAAAAACAAATTGCCCCTTGACTGGCGCTGGAAGGCCCTTACCCTTTACGAAAACTATTTAGTGGAAAATGCAGCTACTGAAAGGCCAGACGTTATGTCCCTTTCAACCCTTAAACGCTCCCTGAATACCCTTAAGCAGATACGATTTTATTATAAATTGAGTGGTTTAAAATTCAGAATGAAATTGTACAGGGACCTTTTTGAAAATATTGCATGGTACCTTGTTATGAAGGAACCCACACCCGAGGCCATTCTTGACTTTGCAGACTCTTCCTCGTCAACCGAAAAAATAATCGAACTTTTAAACTACCTCGAAGAAAAGGGATTTTTCGCAAAAAGGACAATGAAAAGGCTTTACACAAGGGAGTACCTGCTTTACAAAAGCAAAAACTACGACAAATTAAAGGAGGAGATAAATTCCTTTGTGAGCGATATTGGATGGGTAAAGAAGGAGGAGATGGACGATTTTATCAGAATGAGGCTCCTTCTCGTTGACATCTATTACGAGGAAAACCTCCTATTAAGCGCCCGCCAGATAGTGGATGAGCTTTTAAAAATAAACCCTCAGAATCCCGAGGTTCTTTTAAGGCTGAAAAGGATTAAGGAAATGCTGGGAGAGGACTTTACGGAAAAATCTCCCTATTTCCTTTACGGTCCAGAAATAGAAGTTTTTATTAACAGCGGTGTAACACGTTTCGATTTTTCGCCACTTGTGGGTCAGAAGGAAATGGTCATTTCTTCCACCATAAACCCCGGATTTACAGGGAAATTATTGACTGTTTACATGAATGGAGAAGTCGCCTTTGAAGAATATGTTGAAAATTTAAACGAGAAATTTAAAATCCCTCTCCCCGGTAGCCTTGACTTTTACAGGGTGGAAATTAGAATATGGTAGGATGTTAAGTTGAGAGAAAAAATGGGAAAATTGGAAAATGAAAATTTTAGGGTTGGAAGTGTATCCACTGCTTAGTCTTATTCTGGGAACCTTTCTTCTTTCGTTTATGTTTACCTATATCGCAGTTAAAATTTCTCACAAATTTAAACTTTATGATAAGGTGGAAGAAAGGAAAATTCATAGCGGGAACATTCCGAGAATAGGCGGAATTTCAATTTTCCTGAGCTTAATGTTCGGGATCATTTTAAGCGAAATATTTTTAAGCAAAATCGTCTTCGCCAGACCCCACAATCTAAAGGTGCTATTCATTTACATATTATCTATGGCGGTTATCTTTACACTGGGACTTGTGGATGACATTAAAGGGCTGGGAGCGTATTCAAAATTTCCTGTTGAAATTGCAGTGGCACTCTTACTTTATTTTTATGGTTTTAAAATTGAATTTCTGTCGTTGCCCTGGGGTGGAAGTGTGAAACTGGGAATTTTTGCCCCGATAATCACAATATTCTGGGTCGTGGGGGTAATGAATGCCATAAACCTTATAGACGGCCTTGACGGTCTTGCGGTGGGAATCTCTATATTTGCTTCCACTTCAATGCTTGCCATTTTTCTTCTTAAAGCGAGACTTGAATTTGCAGCGGTGATTGCCGGTTTGATTGGGGCTCTTCTTGGCTTTATCCCATTTAATTTGAACCCTGCCAGAATATTTCTGGGGGATAGCGGAAGTCTTACTATCGGATTTATTCTTGCAACCTTTGCTCTTA
The DNA here is from genome assembly GCA_027062035.1 of Candidatus Aminicenantota bacterium. Taxonomy (GTDB): domain Bacteria; phylum Acidobacteriota; class Aminicenantia; order S016-38; family S016-38; genus S016-38. The sequence goes on from JAMOUL010000045.1 coordinate 14,799, forward strand.
AAAGTTCAGAAAAGGCAAATCTTGCCATTTCTATGTCCGTTGCTGTGATTATTCTCTTCATTCCTATTCTGGATACCCTGTTTGCCATTTACAGAAGGATCAGGAATAGGGCTCCTCTATTTTCCGCTGACAATGACCATATACATCACAGACTGCTGAGAAAACTGGGCTCTCATAGACTTGCTTCCTTTCTTCTTATAGGGCTTTCTGCCCTGTTTTCCTTTGCAGGAGTGTTTATAAGTATTTCAGGAGGAACAGCCAGAATGATAGTGCTTATCTCTGCCCTTATTTTTGCCCTGATATTCCTTTTTCTGCTTGGATATTCAAGGCCTTCATCCGTACCAGCACTAAGTGAGGAAAAGGTTTCTTCTAATAAATAAAATCGTTCTCAGCGTCTTCAAAAAGAGGCCATTTACTGTCTTTTTCTAACAATACTGGATGATTTGTGGGCAGTTTATTTTCAAATAAGGATCGCTCCAGATAATCCCATGCTCATGTTTGGGCGAGTAAAAATTTGTGGTTTTGTAAAGAACCTCTGCCACATCGGAAAGTACGTGGAATCCATGGGCAAAGCCCTCAGGATGATAAAGCATTTTTTGTTTTCTTCTGAAAGTCTTACCGCCACCCATTTACCATAAAATGGAGAGACTTTTCTTTTAACCTCTTTTGGTCTTTCCGTATCCTCTGCATAGGTCAACTTATTCAGTACGACAATCCTGTAGTTTTTATTAACGTCCTGGCGTACAAATTCACTACCTATAAATCCTGCTCCTCCTGTTACGAGTATTGTTTTTATAATAATCCTTCCGCCATGGAAATTTTAAATTAAATTTTTAAAATTTCAGAGTATTTTTTTGCCACTAACTTCCAGTTATACCTCTCCTTTAATATTTTGTTATAATGCTCCCGAATGGATTCCAGAAAGCCGGATATATCCCTTTTTTCTTCAATTGATTTAATTAGTGAGGATAGGGATTCTGATGAAGTAAAATAAAGTCCTGCGTCTTCCAGAACTTCGCGGTTGAATGGTACATCGTAGGCAAAAACCAGATTACCGCTGGCTATAGCTTCAAGAAGGG